>NZ_SBHM01000010.1 GCF_004028095.1 Paenarthrobacter ureafaciens
GGGGGCGCGCTGTCTTTCCGCAAGACCGTTGACGCCCTCAGCAATTACAAACTGGTCTGCATCGACGAATTCGAACTTGATGATCCCGGCGACACCGTCCTGATGTCGCGCCTCATGCGCGAATTGGCCGACGCGGGGGTCAAGCTGGCAGCAACGTCAAACACCCTGCCCGGTTCTTTGGGCGAAGGCCGCTTCGCAGCCGTGGACTTCCAGCGCGAAATCCAGGTCCTGGCGGACCAGTTCGATGTTGTGCGGATCGACGGCGAAGATTTCCGGCACCGCGGATTGCCGGCAGCTCCTGCACCCCTGAAGACCGAAGAGCTCAAGCATCGGATGCGCAGCGAGTTCAAAGGCCAGACTGTTGCCGTTGATGACTTCCGCACGCTGGTGGACCACCTCGCAGGCGTCCACCCGAGCCGCTACCGGCAGCTGATTTCCGGGATCGACGCCGTGGTGTGGCGTGACGTGGACACCATCACGGAGCAGGCTGTAGCCCTGCGCTTCGTGGTGCTGGCCGACCGCCTGTACGACAAGGACGTGCCGATCCTGGCCAGCGGTGTTCCGTTCGACAAACTGTTCACCGAAGAGATGATGGCCGGCGGCTACATGAAGAAGTACTTCCGCGCCGTTTCCAGGCTCACTGCCTTGGCGCGCGAGGCCCAGAACCACGAGCCTTCCTGACCAGCGGGCCGGGCTTCAGCAGCCACCGGACCAGAATGCCGCACGTCAGAGCCCAGAACGCGGCCCCGATGCCGCCGAAGCTGAGGCCCGAGGCTGCCAGCAGAAACGTAATGCAAGCCGGAACGCGTTCTTCTGCTTCGGCCAGCGCCGAGGAGATGGCGGCGGCCAAGGTCCCCAACAGCGCGAGGCCGGCAACAGCTTCCAGCAATCCCGGCGGAGCCGCCGCAACAACGGTGACCAAGGCGGCGGAAAACACGGCAAGAACCAGATAGGCGAGTCCTGACACGAAGGCGGCGCGCCACCTTTGGCCGGGGTTCCTGCCCGCTTCCTCCCCGGCAGCCAATGCAGCGCTGAGGGCCGCCAAGTTGATCGCATGACCGCCGAACACCGCCCCCGCCATGGTGCCTGCTCCGGTCATCACCATGGAAGACCGCCATGGGGTGGTGAAGCCGAACGACTTGAGGACGGCTACGCCGGGGATGTTCTGCGACGCCATGGTGACGATGAACAGCGGCAGGGCCAGCCCGACCGCAGCCTCCACACTGAAAGCCGGCGTTGTCCATTCAAGCCTGGGCACCAGCGCGTCAGCGGGAAGATAGGTCCCGTTCACGCCAAGATGGATTCCAATCACCGCCAGTGCCACCACCAATGCTCCGGGTACTGCCCACCGGGGAGCGAGCTTCAGCAGGAGCAACCAGCACAAGGCAACAGGACCAACCAGCAGCGGCGCCGTTCCCAAGGACTTGAACGGTGCCAGGCACAGGGGGAGCAGGACGCCCGCCAGCATGGCTTGGGCCAAGGCGGTGGGGATCCTTCCCATGAGCCTGCCCAGAACGGGGAGCAACCCGGTCAGCAGGATCAGCACCCCCACCAGCAGGAAGGCTCCTACGGCTGCCGGCCACCCGCCGTCGACCATCCCGGCAGAGGCGAGCAAGGCGGCGCCAGGCGTGGACCACGCCAAGGTCACCGGCATCTTGGAACGCCAGGACAGCCAGAGAATTGCCGCGCCGAACGTCAAAGTCAACGCCAGGAGTCCACTGGCTGCCTGGGATTGAGTGGCTCCCACGGACTGCAATCCTGCCAGGACTACGGCGAACGATGACGTGAAACCCACGAGTGCGGTGACCACTCCCGCTGCGATGGGCGGCCCGAGGCCCTCGCGCCGGGGAGGGTGCTGAATGACGGTGGGGGCGGAAGGCATAGTGACCAAGGTACCGGAAGGCCGCCAGCCTGCCCGCCCCGGGATAGCCAAGCGGATCTAGTGGCTGATTAAACGCCAAGGGCACCGGCGTCGCCTCTCGGCGGGACCGGTGCCCCCTTGACGTATCTGTTGCGGCGGCTCAGGCAGCTAGGGCTGCTTTGGCTCATCCGTTGCGGGAGCCGGATCGGCTTCACCGTCGTTCTTGGCCACGAAGTTGGAAGCGGCATTCTGGACTGCATCAACCTGTCCGGCGAACTTGCCGCCGGTCTTCTGGTCGACGAAGTCTCCGGCCTTTTCGATGCCATTCTTGATGGCTTCTTCGTTGCCCTGAATGAGACCCTGAGCCTTGCCCTTCAGGTCGTCAATTAATCCCACGGGCACCTCCCTTCCTTCGCGGAGCCAGTTCGCTCCTCCGCGTCCGACCCTAACACCAGATGCTGGGGGTGCCAAGGACCAGGCGGTTCGCTACGCCAAGGGCTTACTTGTCTCCGGGTGACGCGGGCTGTCCGGGTTCATGAGTGAGTGCTTCCGGCCGTAGAAGTAGTAGATCGCCAGGCCTATGACCAGCCACACGCCGAAGCGCACCCAGGTCTCCCAGTGCAACTGAACCATCAGGAAGGCCGAGGCCAGGACGCCGAATGCGGGGACAACCGGCATGAGGGGGAGCCGGAACGTGCGGGGCGCGTCGGGCTTGGTGTAGCGGAACATGATGACGGATACGCACACCACGACGAACGCCGCGAGGATGCCGATGTTCGTCAGGTCGGCAACTTCCTTGATGGGGAAGATGCCTGCCAGGAAGGCGGAGGCGACGCCGGCGATCCAGGTGACACGTTGGGGCGTACCGTGGCGGTCCGTTTCGGCGAACCAACCGGGGAGGAGGCCGTCACGGCTCATGGAGAACCACACGCGGGTGACACCCAGAAGGAAGGTGAGCATCACAGTGAGGATGGACAACACGGCGAAAACCGAGATGATGGTGGCGATTATCGGCAGTCCGACGCCCGTGAATGCCGAGGCGAAGCCGGCGGCGGGATCGATGTCCTTGTAGTTCTGCATGCCGGTCAGGACCAACGTCGCGGCAACGTAGAGCAGCATCGCGATGACAAGCGACAGGATGATGGCCTTGGGCATGTGCTTCTTGCCGTCCTTGGCCTCCTCTGCGGCTGTACTCATGGCGTCGTAGCCGAAGACGGCGAAGAAGACCGTGGCGGCACCTGCCAGGACCGGACCGAAGCCGCTGGGCATGAACGGGTTGAAGTTCTCGGTATTGATGTAGAAAACGCCCAAACCGATGATGAACAGAATCAGGATCACCTTGATGGCGACCGCCACGAGTTCGAACCGGCCGAAGGTCTTGGTTCCACGGCTGAGGATCCAGGTCACCAGGAGGCAGACCAGGATTGCGGGAAGGTTGATGATGCCGCCCTTGCCCTCATCGGCTGTGGAGGTCATCCAGGTGGGCATGTGGATTCCGATGCCTGAAAGGAAAGCGTCAAAGTATCCGGAGATGCCGATCGCCACCACAGCCACGATGGCGATGTATTCCAGCAGCAGGTCCCACCCTATGAACCATCCAATGATCTCGCCGAGGGCAACATAGCCGTAGGTGTATGCGGAGCCGGCGCGCGGAATCATGCCGGCGAATTCGGCGTAGGAGAGGGCTGCCGCTCCGGATGCCAGGCCTGCGATGAGGAACGAGATCAGCACCGCGGGGCCCACCCCGGGATTGCCCTCCGATCCGTGCGCCACCAGCCCGGCAAGGGAGAAGATTCCGACGCCGATGATTCCGCCGACGCCGATGGCCGTCAGTTGCCAGAGGCCAAGGCTTTTGAACAGCCCGCTGTGCTTGCTTTCTTCCTCGATGTCGTCGATCGGCTTGCGCCGCATGACGGATTGGGAAGCCGTCTGTTGATTCATGGGGTACTCCTGCCAGTGGCGTGGATTGGTGATGAACTCGCAGTACATTATGCGAGCCCAATCACATTAGATAAAGCGACTTTTTCTTAGCGATATCGGTTACGGCCACTGATGAATTGCAGAAACTGGTTTCGGGCACAAAAAAAGCAGCTCCGGGGAGCTGCTTTTTCTTGGAGCGGACGACGAGATTCGAACTCGCGACATCCACCTTGGCAAGGTGGTGCTCTACCAGCTGAGCTACGTCCGCATGTGGTGCAAGCCCGGCATTGCCTGGCTATACCACTCAAACAAGTTGCCTTGTTTTGGTGGGCGATACTGGGATCGAACCAGTGACCTCTTCCGTGTCAGGGAAGCGCGCTACCGCTGCGCCAATCGCCCGTTACCGGGTCCTTGTGAAAGGAGAGCGGACGACGAGATTCGAACTCGCGACATCCACCTTGGCAAGGTGGTGCTCTACCAGCTGAGCTACGTCCGCACATGCTCCTAGCCGGGTTGGAACCCGGCTAGGAACAACAAACAAGTTGCCTTGTTTTGGTGGGCGATACTGGGATCGAACCAGTGACCTCTTCCGTGTCAGGGAAGCGCGCTACCGCTGCGCCAATCGCCCAAGCATCCAGCACTGCTGAAAGCATGGTTTTCACCGAGGTGGGTACGGGATTCGAACCCGTGTATACGGCTTTGCAGGCCGCTGCCTCGCCTCTCGGCCAACCCACCGTGTAAGCAGGATTCCGAAGAATTCTTGCCTGACAGTGCCTTGCGAGCGGACGACGAGATTCGAACTCGCGACATCCACCTTGGCAAGGTGGTGCTCTACCAGCTGAGCTACGTCCGCATTGTTGGTTAGCGTGGGCCGCCTTGCAGGCATTCCGTGGCTTTCCGACGAGTAAAAACTCTATAGGAGGTTCCAGCAATCTCCAAATCGCGCAGCCACTTTCCACTCGGAGACTGCCCGGATGCCTGATTTGACGCGGAATTCCGTGTCTTTCACGGCTGTAATTTCAGCTGTGTAGTTCCGGCTCCTGGTTCGTTTTGCATTCCTGCGATGGTGGGCTAATCTTCTATATGCACCGGCCCGCAGTTGCGAAAGCGCGGCAAGGTTCGGGGCGATTGGCGCAGTGGTAGCGCGCTTCGTTCACACCGAAGAGGTCACTGGTTCGAACCCAGTATCGCCCACCAGGAAAAGCCCCCGAGTTACTCGGGGGCTTTTGCTTTTGGTTCGCTGCTGCGTTGCGGGTCGGCTACTGCTGCGGAGCGACGTCGCCGGCTGAAGCTGCGTCTGTGTCGCCGTCGATCTTCGCTACGTAGTCCGAGGCTGCGCCTTGGACCAGATCCACTTGTTCAGCGAACTTGCCGTCGGTTTGTTCGTCGACGAAGTCGCCCACCTTTTCGATGCCTTCCTTGATGGCTTCTTCGTTGCCGGCTATGAGGTCTCGCGCCTTCTTCTGCAGATCGTTAAAGAGTTCCATGGGTTTCCTCTTCCATGAGTCGTTGTCATCGCAGAGCGGGTTCGCTCCAGTGGATCTGTCTGGCAGGGAACGCGTTTGTGTCGCGGCGGGGCCATTATTCGGATGGGTTTCGTCACGATCATGGTCTTTCGTCACGATCATGGTCGGGACGGCACAAGGGAAGCGTGCACAATCACCATTGCCCCGAAGCAGGCGTAACCACTACTGATGTTTCCTTGGTTCTGCGCGTTGAGGAACTTGCCGGGAAAGCGCCAATCCTGGCCGCGAAGCTCGCCAGGCTGGATCCCCGGCACCTCACCACCCTGCTGGGTTCCCCGGCCGTGGGGACGTCCGGCGGGGCTGCGGATTCCGGATCCGATCAGCCGGGAAGCCCCGAACCGCAGGCCTGAGGGGAATTCTGTCGGTGGTCTGTGTCAGAGTCTTTATATGACCGCACCACTGCTTGCCCACGCTACTGACTACGGACGCATGTACGCCCGCTCCACTACTGAGCAATTCGCTGTTCCTTCCATCACAACAGTGATTGCACAGCAGGCGCACGCCCTGGATGGTTGGTTCAGCTACATGGGAGCAAGCAGCCTTGCCGCAGATCCGGAACTCCCGGCAATGATCGGCAGCCCGGCAAGGATCCGCCAGGCAGTCAACAAGGCCGCCAAAGCCGCTGAAACATACCGGGATGAAGCAGCGGCCCGCGGTGACCGGGTCCATACCTACTGCGAGCAAGTGGCGCTTCGGGCGCTGGGCCGTCCGCACCGCATGCAGGAATGCCGGGACGAACTCGCTTCGCATGGGGAGCAGGCGTTTGCAGCGCGCTTCGACGAGTGGTGGGAGCTGTACCGCGTGGAACCGATCGCGCCCGAGATCACCGTCTGGAACCAATCGGTAGGTTACGCCGGCACCTTGGACTTGGTGGCCCGTATTAATGGACGGATCTGCCTGATCGACTACAAGACCAAAGGAACAACCCGTGACGGCACGGTGAAAGCCCTGGATGACAAGGTGGTCATGCAACTGGTGGCGGGAATGAAAGCCGAGGAAAGCCTGGTGGATCCCGTGGCCGGGCAGTGGGAGCCCTGGAAGTTCGGTGAGAACCCCATGCTACTGGCCGTAGCCATCGGTGAGACGGAAGTTCGCCCGCAGCGCGCCAATCCGGACGTCCTCAAGCACCATTGGTGGAAGTTCTGCGCCCTCCGCCGCGTGTGGGAGATGTCCGCCGACGTTTCCGCGGCCGGTCAGGCCCTCCTGCCGATTGCCCCGCCTCCGCTGGCGGCTCCTGCCAGGGTAAGCGTTGGGGCCGGAGCGCTGGGCTGAACGCCCGGCGCCTCCTTGGCCGTCTCAACTAAACTGGCTTTGGCTCCGCAACGCGGACCAAAGACAGACAAAAGTGAGGACTGGCAACAGATGGCAATTTTGAGTATCCGAATCATCGGTGATCCGGTGCTGCGAACCGTAGCGGATCCTGTAACCGATTTTGGTCCGGAGCTCGCCAAACTGGTCGCGGACATGATGGAGACCATGGAGGACGTGGAGGGTGCAGGCCTCGCCGCGCCCCAAGTCGGCGTGAGCAAACGCGTCTTCACCTACCGCGTCGGTGGCGTTGCCGGCCACATCATCAATCCGGTGCTGGAAAACAGCGAGGATTTCCAGCCCGATGAGGTGGAGGGCTGCCTTTCGATCCCCGGACTGGGCTTTCCCGTCCGGCGCCACCGTGCCACCCGGGTCACCGGTGTGGACCTTCACGGCAAGCCGGTGTCCGTAGAGGGCGAAGGCATGCTGGCCCGTTGCTTCCAGCATGAAACCGACCATTTGGACGGCATCCTCTACACCGACAGGCTCGAAGGCGAAGACCGGAAGGCTGCCCTGCGCGCCATCCGCAACGCCAATTACCATGCCGTCACGGAAGAGACCACGTCCAAGCGTGCTTCCTCCGTCGGCTCGAGCTTTGGCGGCGGCAGCTTCGGGATTCCCGAGTGAGGGTATTGTTTGCCGGAACTCCGGCGGTAGCCGTTCCGTCATTGGACGCGCTGGTCAAAGCAGGGTTCGACGTCGTCGCGGTGCTGACCCGGCCGGACGCTCCGCTGGGACGAAAGCGCGTCCTCACTCCATCTCCCGTGGCTGCCCGCGCCGAAGAGCTGGGAATCCAGGTGATCAAGGCGGCCAAAGTAGACGCTGAGACCACGGCGCACATCGCTGACACTTCGCCCGACGTCGCCGCAATCGTCGCCTACGGAGGAATCGTTCCCCGGGACGCCCTCGCTGTTCCCGCACACGGCTGGGTCAACCTGCATTTCTCCCTGCTTCCGGCATGGCGCGGGGCGGCTCCCGTGCAACGGGCGTTGATCGCAGGTGACGATGTGACAGGCGCGGTGACCTTCCAATTGGAGGAAGGCCTGGACACCGGCCCCGTCTTTGGAGCCCTGACGGAATCGGTCCGGGATGAGGACACCGCCGGTGACCTCCTGGAGCGGCTCTCGGTCAGCGGTGCGGTTCTCTTGTGCCAAACGCTCTCCGCTATTGACGCCGGCCAGGCGGCTCCGCAGCCGCAGTCCGGTGAGGTGAGCCTGGCGCCCAAACTCACCTTGGAAGACGGACGGTTGGATTGGCAGCAGCCGGCCCTGGCGCTCCACCGCAGGTCCAGGGGCGTTACCCCCGAGCCCGGAGCCTGGACAATGCTGGAGGGCCAGCGGATCAAGCTTGAGCCCGTGGCCTTACGGCCGGATGTGAACGGTCTTGCGCCGGGTCATGTCCGGCCAGAAGGTAAAGCCGTGCTGGTAGGGACAGGCTCCCATGCCGTACAGCTGGGGCGTGTCCAACCCGCAGGCAAAAAAATGATGCTGCCGGCCGATTGGGCCCGCGGCTTGGCAACACCCGAGAAAGTGGTCTTCGAATGAGTGAGTCCGGCCGGCGAGGCCCCAACAGCAGCGGTGGCCGCGACGGGGGTGGCCGGGACAACCGGGACAACCGGGGCACCCGGGGCGATCGTTCAGGAAGCAAGCGCAACGCCCAGGGCCGCGAACGCAACCGGGGTCCGCAGCGGGGCTTCTCCACCAATGCCCCTTCGCAGCGGACCCGGCGTGCTGATCCTGCCCGTCTGGTGGCTTTCGAGGTGCTGCGCGCAGTTGCTTCCGAAGACGCCTATGCAAACCTCGTCCTCCCCGCCCGCATCCGCGAACACCGACTGGACCGCCGGGATGCCGGCTTTGCCACGGAGCTCAGCTACGGAGCGCTTCGCGGGCAGGGAACGTACGATGCCATTCTTGCCCGGTGTGTGGACAGGCCGCTTGACCAGCTGGACCCCGCCATCCTTGATGCCCTGCGGATCGGAGCGCACCAGCTCCTGTCCATGCGGGTGCCCGCCCACGCTGCCTTGGACCAGACCGTTGGCCTGGCGAGGGCAGTCATCGGCGCAGGGCCCTCAGCGCTCATCAACGCGGTCCTGCGCAAGGTGGCGGCGCACTCGATGGAGGAATGGCTGGACCTTCTCCTGGACCAGGAAACGGATGCCACCAGGATTGCCGCCTTGCGCCACTCCCATCCGGAATGGATCGTCCGTGCTTTGCGGCAATCCTTGGTGAACCACGGCAGGCCTGCCTCGGACATCGAGGCACTGCTGGAAGCGGACAACGCCGCTCCGGTGGTTAATCTGGTGGCACTGCCGGGACTCGGAGACCTGGACGAAGCCCTCGAACAAGGCGCCACGGCAGGGGAACTCGTTGAGGGCTCGGCGATGTCCGCGGGCGGTGACCTCGGCAGGCTTGAATCCGTGCGTCAGGGCACCACGCGTGTCCAGGACGTCGGTTCGCAGCTTGTGGCGCGCGCCGTTGCGGGCGCTGACGTCGAAACTTCTGCCGACGGCAATGAACGGTGGCTTGATCTGTGTGCCGGTCCCGGCGGGAAAGCCGCGCTGCTTGCGGCTTTGGCCCACCGCGACGGTGCCACCCTCCTGGCCAATGAACCTGCACCCCACCGGGCAAAGCTGGTACAGCAGGCGCTGTCCGCCGTGCCGTCCGCAACCTGGTCCGTCCGCACGGGGGACGGCAGGGAAGTAGGCAGCGAAGAGCCGGAGTCTTTCGATCGCGTGCTGGTGGATGTTCCCTGCAGCGGCCTCGGAGCGTTGCGACGCCGGCCGGAGTCCCGTTGGCGCCGGTCACCGAAAGATATCGCAGACCTGGGTCCGTTGCAGCGTGAACTCCTGGCATCCGCCATCGATGCCGTCAAGCCCGGAGGAGTAGTCGGCTACGTCACCTGTTCACCCCATCCGGCCGAAACCACCGCGGTCGTCTCCGATGTCCTTGCCAAACGGACGGACTTGGAACTGCTGGATGCCGGAGATGCCTTGGACCGGGTCAGCCTGGGCAGGGAACTCGGCGCCGGTCATGAGCTGACGGCCCAGCTCTGGCCGCATGTCCACCAAACGGATGCCATGTTCCTGGCGCTGATCCGCAAGAAGGCCTAGTTCTGCTGTTGTTGTTCGCCCCGCCAACCACCCGAAGGATTTTCCTTGACTCAGTGCTGTATCAACCCGAGCATCCTGTCCGCGGATTTCGTCAACCTTGAGGCCGAACTGCAGCGCATCAGCAATGCCGACGCCGTGCACGTGGACGTGATGGACAACCACTTCGTCCCCAACCTCACCCTCGGACTGCCGGTCGTCCAGAGGATTCAGGCTGTCAGCCCGGTTCCGCTGGATGCACACCTGATGATCTCCGACGCCGACCGCTGGGCGCCCGCCTACGCGGACGCAGGGGTCGCTTCCGTGACGTTCCATGCAGAAGCTGCGATGGCCCCGGTCAAGCTCGCCCGCGAGTTGCGGGCGCGCGGCGCCAAGGCCGGTATGGCGTTGCGGCCGGCAACGCCCGTGGAGCCTTATCTGGACATGCTGAGCGAAGTGGACATGTTGCTCATCATGACGGTCGAGCCGGGCTTCGGGGGACAGGCATTCCTGGACATCACGCTGCCCAAGATCCGTCGTGCACGTGAGGCCGTTGAGGGTTCGGGAGTCGACGTCGCCATCCAGGTGGACGGCGGGATCACCGAGGAAACCATCGTCCGTGCCGCCGAAGCCGGGGCCAATGTCTTCGTGGCAGGCTCTGCTGTGTACGGGCACGCGGATCCCGCAGCAGCGATCGACAGGCTCCGGCTCGCCGGTACCAAGGCCACGCAGCCCGCTGCCTAGGCGGCAAGGCAGCCCAAGCAGCAACAATGTGTCACGAAGATGGCCGGGAATAGCCCGGCCATCTTCGAGGTTGTGGCACAATAGCACCACACATATACGTGCTCCGGGGTCGGTGTAAGTCCGAACCGGCGGTTATAGTCCGCGACCCGCGCGCTTACGGTTACCACTCTTGTGGAGTCGGAAGCAGACGGTTGAACCGGTGGAATTCCGGTACCGACAGTTAAAGTCTGGATGGGAGAAGCACGTACAGGTATGCCGTCGGCGTCCTTTGAGGATGGCCGGGCGGGCATGCGCTGTCGTACACCCCCGGAGCCATCGCGGTCACTGGGAAGGAACGGCATGGATTTTCTGCGATGGCTCTTCGAAGCACAGATTCCCGTTGGAGGGTCTGCGCTTGTTCTACGCGAAGTGCTTGGCAACATCTTTGGGCTCGCCAGCGCCCTCGGCGGAATGCGCCGCAAAGTCTGGGCATGGCCTGTTGGCATCCTCGGCAACCTCCTGTTGCTGACCGTGTTCCTCGGGAACGTCTTTGGCGCGGCGGCGCCGGCCACTTTGTGGGGCCAGGCGGGCCGCCAAATCATGTTCATGGCCGTCGCAGTATACGGCTGGTACCGGTGGCAGCAGGGACGACACCTTGCAGGCGAAGGCCACGCAATCGTGCCGTCCTGGGCCAGCAACAAGGTCCGCATCGCTTTGATCGGCGCCATGGTGGCGGGAACGGCTGCACTGACACCGCTCTTCGACGCCCTCGGCTCCTACCCACCGGTGTGGGCGGACGCCTGGACTTTCATGGGTTCACTGCTGGCCACCTATGGCATGGCCCGCGGCTGGACCGAATTCTGGCTGATCTGGGTGGCCGTGGACGTTGTGGGCGTCCCGTTGCTGTTCACCGCCGGCTATTACGCCAGCGCCTTCATGTACCTGTTTTATGGATTCTTCACCCTCGCCGGATTCTTCGTCTGGCGGCGGGCATCCAAACGCGCAGCTGCAGTGGCCGGTCCGGTTCCCGTCACAGTGGGGGCCGCCCGATGAACGCGGTTGCCACCACCTTCAGCGCGCTTGAGTCGGCGGCCATGGACACGGCTCTGCGTGCGGCCTTGCAGGGCCCCCGTGGCGCCAACCCCTTGGTAGGTGCCGTCATCCTGAACGCCGACGGTGAGCAGGTCGCCGTCGGCTATCACCGTGGCGCCGGTACGGCACATGCCGAAGCGGACGCCATCCTCGAAGCGCGGAAGGCAGGGATCGAGCTGCGCGGCACCACCATGGTGGTGACGCTGGAGCCCTGCAACCACGTGGGACGTACCGGTCCTTGTGCCCAGGCGATCATCGCCGCCGGTATCACCAGAGTGATTTACGCCGTCGACGATCCCCATGATCCCGCGGCAGGAGGCGCCCGTACGCTCCGTTCCGCGGGTATCACAGTGGAGTCGGGCCTCGCGGCAGCAGACGCTTTGGACCTGAACCGGGAATGGTTCGACGCCGTTGCCTCCAAGCGGCCTTTCGTCACCTTGCATATCGCCCAGACGCTGGACAGCCGCATCGCGGCAGTGGACGGCACCAGCCAATGGATCTCCAGTCCGGAGTCGCTGGCGGACAACCACAGCCTGCGCGGACTTATTGACGCGATCCTCGTGGGCACCGGGACGGTCCTGATCGACAACCCCCGGTTGACTGCAAGGGATCCGGAGGGTGGACTTTCCGGGCGTCAACCGCTACGCGCGGTCATGGGCCGGCGGGAGGTGCCCCAGGACGCGGCGGTGCGCGGGACGGACGGGCGCTTCCTCCACCTGGCCACCCGGGATCCGCACGAAGCGTTGTCCATGCTGTTCGAGGAGGGCGTCCGGCACGTCATGGTGGAGGGTGGTTCGAGCATCCTCAGCACCTTCCTGGCGGCGGGCCTGGTGGATGAATTGATTGTCTACCTGGCTCCCACCCTGCTGGGCTCCGGAACCCCTGCCCTGAACGACCTCGGCATCACTACCCTGTCCCAGGCCCAGCACTGGATCTGGGACGAGGCCGGCGGCGGTTCCGTGCGGACCCTCGGCAATGACCTTCGACTTCATCTCAGGCCCACCCGGCCGGCTACCACACAAGAAAATTCCCTTCACGGCAGCGAAGCCGCGGAGTACGTCTCAGGAGGACACTGATGTTTACCGGAATCGTTGCCGAACAGGGCACCGTACTTGGCATCGACCACGACGGCGAAGCCAGCGCCACGTTGCGGCTTAAAGCCCCTACCACCACGGAGGGCCTCGCCTTGGGCGGTTCGATCGCCGTCAACGGTGTGTGCCTGACGGCGACGCAGATCAACGGGCAGGAGTTCAGCGTCGATGTCATGGGGGAGACCCTGCTCAGGACCACTATCGGTCAGTTGGCGGCGGGGGACAGCGTCAACCTGGAACGGTGCGTTCCTGCCGGCGGACGCTTGGACGGGCACGTGGTCCAGGGACACGTCGATGGCGTCGGCGAGTTGCTTGAGCGTGAGGCCCTTGGCAACTGGGACCGCTTGCGGTTCGGTGTACCTGCCACGTTGGCCCGCTACATTGCCGAGAAGGGGTCCATTGCCGTTGACGGCGTGTCGCTGACCGTGACCGCCGTCAGTCCCGCTGCCGACCCGGAGCCATGGTTCGAAGTCGGCCTGATCCCCACCACCCTCGAAGAGACCGGCCTGGGTGCAAAGCCCGTGGGTGCCAAGGTCAACCTCGAAGTCGATGTCCTGGCCAAGTACACCGAACGGCTGCTGTCCTTTGCACCCCAGGGCAAGCCTGCCCACCGTGCCGACGATGAGAGCCGGTCCGCAAGCCCCGAACAGACCACGGAAGCCCAGGAGGCTGTGCGATGAGCGCCCCCACCAAGACCGATCCCGCCCGGGTACGCAGGCAGGGCCTGGACCCCGTTGAAGCGGCCATTGCCGCAATGGCAGCCGGGAAACCGGTGATCGTGGTTGATAACGAAGACCGCGAGAACGAAGGCGACATTATCTTCGCCGCCCAGCACGCCACCCCGGCCCTTATGGGATGGACCATCCGCTACTCGTCCGGCGTCATTTGCGTGCCGCTGGAAGGAGAGCGGGCGGACGCCTTGGCACTGCCGCAAATGGTGGCCGTCAACGAGGATGCCAAGGGAACCGCCTACACGATCTCCTGCGATGCTGCCCACGGAGTGAGCACCGGGATTTCAGCGACGGACCGCGCACTGACAGCCCGGATCCTGGCGGATCCGGCGAGCACCCCGGCCCACATCACGCGCCCCGGGCATATTTTCCCCCTCCGAGCAGTTAAGGGAGGAGTGCGTGAACGCCCCGGACACACGGAAGCTGCTGTGGACTTGTGCCGGCTCGCCGGGCTTGCCCCGGTGGGTGTGATCGCGGAGTTGGTACACGACGACGGTGAAATGATGCGCCTGGACAGCCTGCGCGAGTTTGCCGCCGGGCACGGATGTCCCCTCATTTCCATTGAGGACCTGGTGGCATACGTTGAGGCGGTAGAGTCCCAGCAGGAAGAGATTCCAACGGCACACCTTTCAGTGGCAGACGAGGAGAAGCGATGACGGCATCCATCACGCGCAGCAGCGACGAGACCGAACGCACGCCCCACCCCGTGAGCGGAGGGCCGATCGTCCAATTGCCCACCGCTTTCGGAGACTTTGTGGCACAGGCCTGGACGGACCACGAGACCGGAGTTGAACACCTGGCTGTCAGCTCGCCGAATCCGTCCAGGAGCGGGAAGGCTCCGCTGGTCCGGCTGCACTCCGAGTGCCTCACCGGGGACGTCTTCGGGTCCTACCGCTGCGACTGCGGAGAGCAGCTGGCTTTTGCGCTCGAACTCATCAACGCCGAGGGCGGCACGTTGTTGTACCTGCGCGGGCAGGAAGGCCGGGGCATCGGCCTTGCCAACAAAATCAAGGCCTACGCGCTGCAGGAAGCCGGCTTCGATACCGTTGAGGCCAACGAGCAGCTGGGCCTGCCGGTCGATGCGCGTTCTTACAACGCTGCCGCGCAGATCCTGGCGGAAATGGGCCTGCAGGAAGTCCGTTTGTTGAGCAACAACCCGGACAAGCAGAACCGCTTGGCACAGGCGGGCGTCACCGTGGTGGAGATGGTAGCCACCGAGGTTCCCTCCCGCGAGCAGAACCTGCGCTACCTGCAGACCAAGAAAGACCGGATGGACCACCGTCTGACGCTCCAGGCAGAGCACGCAGGCAACGGGAAGACCCCGCTGGCCCACCCCTTTGACAGCATCAACGACTGAACGGATCTACTGCACACAATGAGCGGACACGGCGCCCCCACCATTGACCTCACCACCCTCAACCCCGAGGAAACCTCACAGCTGAAACTGGCCATTGTTGCCGCCAGCTGGCACACCCAGATCATGGACGGCCTGGTTGACGGAGCCCTCCGCGCCGCCAAGGAAGCCGGCATTGCCGAGCCCGTCCTGCTGCGGGTTCCGGGCAGCTTCGAACTCCCGGTAGCGGCTGCCCGCCTTGCTCCGCACTTCGACGCCGTTGTTGCCCTGGGCGTCGTCATCCGCGGCGGCACCCCGCACTTCGATTACGTCTGCCAGGCCGCGACGTCGGGACTTACCGACGTGTCAGTCCGCACCGGTGTGCCCGTCGGCTTTGGCGTCCTCACCTGCGATACCGAGCAGCAGGGCCTGGACCGCGCGGGACTTCCCGGCTCCAGCGAGGACAAGGGCCATGAGGCTGTTACCGCAGCCTTGGCCACGGCAGTAACGCTCAAGCAGTTCCAGTAAAGGGCGGTGGCTGCCGCCCCCGGAATAAGGCCCGGCAAGGGGATGTGGGTGTGTGTTCACTCACATCCCCTTCGTCATCCAAGGCCCCAACAAGCGGTGGTTGCCGTGAAGGAAGTAGTCTGTAGGGCGTGAAGAATTTCGAGACGCTGTTCGCAGAACTGAGTGAGAAAGCAGCGACCCGCCCGGCAGGTTCGCGCACGGTAGCCGAACTGGACTCCGGAATCCACGGCATCGGCAAGAAGGTAGTCGAAGAAGCCGCCGAAGTGTGGATGGCTGCGGAATACGAATCCGACGAAGCCGCTGCCGAGGAAATTTCCCAGTTGCTGTACCACCTGCAGGTCCTCATGCTCGCCAAGGGCCTCAGCCTGGAGGACGTTTACAAGCATCTTTAGCCACGCCTCCCGGGCTGTGTCCTGCAGTGGAAACAACCGGGCCCGCAGCGTGGCCGATGTGCCTGAAAACCTCCAACAACAACAGAAAGTCTCCCAATGCTCCGTGTAGCAGTCCCCAACAAGGGATCCCTCTCCGAAGCCGCCTCAGCCATGTTGTCCGAGGCCGGCTACCGCCAGCGCCGCGACAACCGTGAACTGGTGATGGTCGATCCCGACAACGACATTGAGTTTTTCTTCCTCCGCCCCCGGGACATCGCGGTCTACGTTGGACAGGGAACGCTGGATGTCGGAATCACCGGCCGCGATCTCCTGCTCGATGCCCAGGTTGAAGCCGAAGAGCTCCTCCCGCTTGGCTTCGCGGCGTCCACCTTCCGCTTCGCGGGGCCCGTCGGTGACTTCTCCGCCGTCGAAGAGCTTGAAGGCAAGCGCCTGGCCACCAGCTACGACGGTCTTTTGCGCGACTATCTCGCAGAGCGCGGGGTCAACGCGAAGGTGGTCCGCCTGGATGGTGCCGTGGAATCGTCGGTGCGCCTCGGCGTCGCCGATGCCATTGCCGACGTCGTCGAAACCGGAAACACCCTCAAGGCCGCCGGGATGGAAATCTTCGGCGACCCGATCCTCCGCTCCGAAGCGGTGCTCATCCGGCGCGCAGGCAACGGCGGTGCCGCCAACGGTACTGCCAAGGAAATCGACGTCCTGATCCGCCGCCTCCAGGGCGTACTGGTGGCACGGCAGTACGTGCTCATGGACTACGACATCCGCAAGGACCTCGTGGAAGACGCCGCAGCCCTCACTCCGGGCCTGGAATCGCCCACCGTGTCGCCGCTGCGCGACTCGGAATGGGTTGCCGTGCGTTCCATGGTTCCCAAGAAGGAAACCAACCGGATCATGGATGAGCTCTACGACCTGGGCGCCCGGGCGATCCTGGTCAGCAGCATCCACGCCTGCCGTATCTGACCCGCGCTCCGATCAGCAGAACCGCAGAATTGAGGATCAGCACATGGCTGTAGCCGTACGCGTTATTCCCTGCCTGGACGTTGATGCAGGCCGGGTAGTCAAGGGCGTCAACTTCGAGGGCCTCCGGGACGCGGGGGATCCGGTGGAACTGGCGCACCGCTACGACAACGGAGGCGCCGACGAGCTGACGTTCCTGGACGTCACTGCGTCGTCCGGCAACCGCGAGACTACCTTCGACGTCGTCCGCCGGACGGCCGAGGAAGTCTTTATTCCGCTTACCGTCGGAGGCGGCGTCCGTGGCGTTGCCGAGGTGGACAAGTTGCTCCGCTTTGGTGCCGACAAGGCCTCGATCAACACCGCAGCCGTCGCCCGGCCGGAGGTCATCGACGAAATCACCCGCCACTTCGGCTCCCAGGTCCTGGTGCTGTCCGTGGATGCGCGCCGCACCCGCGAAGGCGACGCCCCGACGTCGTCGGGCTTTGAAGTCACTACCCACGGCGGCCGCAAGGGCACCGGGATCGACGCCATTGCCTGGGCGAAGGAAGCCGCGGACCGTGGCGTCGGCGAAATCCTGCTGAACTCGATCGACGCTGACGGAACCAAAGACGGATTCGACCTTGAACTCATCCGCCTGGTCCGGGCAGCCGTGAACATTCCGATCATCGCCTCCGGCGGTGCGGGGGAGCCGCAGCACTTCCCGCCCGCTGTGGAAGCAGGAGCCGACGCCGTGCTGGCTGCCTCCGTGTTCCACTTCGGACCGGACGACATGATTGCCCAAGTCAAGGCAGCGATCGCGCAGGCCGGATTCGAAGTACGTTAACCCGTACGATAACCACATAGCGTTCACAACAACGAAAGGGCCACCTTCAGGTGGCCCTTTTCGTTGTGGTTGTGCGTTTGCCTAAAGTCCGATGTCGGCCGATTGCAAAAGCGCGACGGCGTCCGGCTGACCTTCGAACGTGACCAACGCCTGGTTGGTCCGGCCGTGGGCGTGCATGATCAGCTCGCCCGGCTCTCCGACGATTGCCACCGATACGGGTGCCCGCTTGGCCACGTGGCGGGGTCCCGTGGGCCGCACGAGCACGATGCCAAGATCGACTCCGCGGTAAAGGAAAGCTGCCCGCTTGATGAGATCGTCCCAGAGGGCGTCCGAATAGGCTTCGTCCAAGGCGCGGGGCGCCCAGCGGTCACCGGCCCTGCGGATGTCCTCGGTGTGCACGAAGTATTCAATGAGGTTGGACGTTTCGTCGAGGGCTTTGATCCTCAGCGGCGAAAGGGCCGGCGGGCCTGCCCGGAACGCCTTGACCAGCTTGGCGTAGTCCTCGGCAGTCTTCAGCTTGGAAGCCAGCTTGGCCGTCGCCTTGTCCGACGCTTTCCCGAGGCTTGGGATCAACAGCCCGATGCCCACGGATGCTTTGCGTTCACGCAGGTATAAGTGGGCGGCAAGATCGCGCGTCAGCCACCCTTCACAGAGCGTGGGGGAGTCAGGTCCGGCCGCCAGCAAGGTTTCGGCCAGTACTTCTCGGGAAGGATCGACGAAATGCATCACTTGTGAAACTAGCACGATCGAGCCGCTGTTGCGCAGAGGAACCGCCGCAGGAACCGGGCCCCGGCAAAGGCACTAGACTTGATCTGATGTCTGAGCAGTCCACCCCCAGCCCAACTCCCGCCGCGGAGGCAGCGAGCGACCCCGCCGCAACCCTGCCGCAGGAGATTTCCAGCGCGCTCAAGCGCGATCCTGCAGGCCTTGTAGCCGCCATCGTCCAGCAGCATGACACCAACGAGGTCCTCATGCTGGGCTGGATGGATGACGAAGCTCTTCGGCGCACGATGACCACCGGTCGTGTCACTTTCTACTCCCGTTCGCGCCAGGAATACTGGCGCAAGGGCGACACTTCCGGGCATGTCCAGTTCGTGAAGTCTGTCGCCCTTGACTGCGACGGCGATGCCCTTCTGGTCCGGGTGGACCAAGTGGGCGCTGCCTGCCATACGGGAACCCGGACCTGCTTCGACGGACGCGAGCTGACCGTCGTCGCCGGCAACCGTGACTAGGGCCCCCATCCTTAACCACTGACTCACCACCTCACACAAAGGCGGAAAGATATAGCCATGCAGGACCTTGGAATCATCAGCCCGGGTCTGGAAGAGTTCCGGAAACTCGCCGCCCACAGCCGTGTCATCCCCGTTCGACTCAAAGTACTGGCCGACGCCGAGACACCCATCGGCCTCTACCGGAAGCTGGCGCAGGGCCAACCCGGCACCTTCCTGATGGAGTCCGCTGCCGTCGGCGGCTCATGGTCCCGTTACTCCTTCATTGGTGCCAAGTCCCGCGCCACCCTGACCACCAAAGACGGAAACGCGCACTGGATTGGCCAGCCGCCGGTGGGTGTCCCGACGTCCGGCAACCCCGTGGAAGCCGTCCGCGACACCATCGCGGCACTGCAAACCGACCGTTTTGAAGGCCTGCCTCCCTTCACGTCCGGCCTGGTGGGCTTCCTCGGCTGGGAGACAGTGCGCCACTGGGAGCGCTTGACCTCCCCGCCCGAGGACGATCTGCAGTTGCCGGAGATGGCCCTGAACCTCGTGACGGACATGGCCGTGCATGACAATGTGGACGGAACGGTCCTGCTCATTGCCAATGCGATCAACTTCGACAACAGCTCCGAGCGCGTGGACGAGGCATGGCACGACGCCGTGGCACGGGTCAAGGCGTTGCTGGAGCAGATCAGCACGCCCGTCGCCCAGCCGGTCTCCGTGCTGGAAAGCGCCGCCTTGGACTTCGCTTCCAGCGTGCAGGAGCGTTGGGACGAGAACCAGTACCTGGAAGCCATTGACCGCGGCAAGGAAGCCATTGTTGATGGTGAAGTCTTCCAGGTGGTCATCTCGCGCCGGTTCGAAATGGAATGCGCCGCTGATCCCCTGGATGTCTACAGGGTCCTGCGCAATACCAACCCGAGCCCGTACATGTACATTTTCAGCCTCGCCGATGCCGACGGCCGGGAGTACTCAATTGTGGGTTCGTCCCCGGAGGCGCTGGTCACCGTGACCGGCGGTGAAGTCATCACCCATCCGATTGCAGGTTCGCGTCCCCGGGGCAAGACCGTGGAAGCCGACAAGGCCCTTGCCACGGAGCTGCTGGCTGACCAAAAGGAACGCGCGGAGCACCTGATGCTGGTGGACCTGTCCAGGAACGACCTCTCCAAGGTGTGCGTGGCTGGAACCGTGGATGTCACCCAGTTCATGGAGGTGGAGCGCTTCAGCCACATCATGCATTTGGTCTCCACCGTGGTGGGAGAGCTGGCTCCCGACGCCAAGGCGTATGACGTCCTCAAGGCGACCTTCCCTGCGGGGACCCTGTCCGGTGCCCCCAAGCCCCGTGCTTTGCGCCTCCTGGACGAGCTTGAACCACACCGTCGCGGAATCTACGGCGGGGTGGTGGGATACCTCGACTTCGCCGGCGACATGGATATGGCCATTGCCATTCGCTCTGCCCTGCTGCGCGAAGGACGGGCCTACGTGCAGGCCGGCGGAGGCATCGTCGCCGATTCGCACAAGCCGTCCGAGGCCTTGGAAACCGTCAACAAGGCGGCAGCACCCCTGCGCGCGGTCCACACCGCCGGCTCGCTGCACAACATCGCTGCTGACGGCGTGGGCGAGGCCGGAGCCGACGAGGACGGAAGTCCTGCACCGTGACGGCAAAGGCGCAAGACAAGACCACCGGCGTTGAGCGGCGGTGGACCCGGAAATCGACCGTGGTCCTGGCCACCGTGATTCTGGCCTTCGCGGTCTTCGGCACTACTACGCAGACGTGGATCGAGGTCCGCTTGGACCCGGCTGCCGTGTCCAACAGCAACCTCCAAGTACCCGGCAACAAGGCCGCCACCGCAGTAACAGCCCTGGCGCTCGTAGCCTTGGCCGGTGCCCTTGCGGCGTCCATCGCCGGAAGGATTGCCCGGTGGATCATTGCGGTGATCATCGGGTTGTCGGCTGTCGGTACCATCCTGGCTGCCGGGACGGTCCTCGGTGATCCGTTGGGTGCCGCACAAGGTTCCATCGCTGCAGCAACCGGCGTCTCCGGCGGGCAGGCCGCAGTGAGCACCACGGTGTTTCCTGTGCTTGCCGTTGCTGCGGCCGCACTCCTGGCAGGCTGCGCCGTGTGGCTCCCGTTGGCCGGGCGCCATTGGAAGACCAGGACCAAGTACGACGCCGCCGCCCTCGCAGGGGAGCGCGGCACCGGTCCGGTCGATGAGATCGACAGTTGGGACAGCCTTTCCCGCGGGGAAGACCCTACGTAAGCGGCGTGTCCGGCGCGGGGGCCGCCGTCGAACATCAACTTCCGCAACAAAAGGGCCCGGCACTCGCCCTGACGTCGGTCGATGTCCCGGCCATGGCCAATAAATGGCAGAATGTAAGCAGTATTCATCCCGAGGAGATTCCACATGAGCAAAACCACAGCGTCCGCCAACCAAGCCGAGTCCGCCATGGCCAGCCACGCTGATGCCATCGGCCACGGAAACAGCCCGGCTGCCTGGACCTGCGTGATTGTGATGCTGGTCGGCGCCCTCGTTGCCTCCATCGCTTTCGTGATTGCCAGCACGCCCATCTTCATCGGCGGCATCGCAGTCATGGTCATCGGCCTGATTGTTGGTTGGGCCATGCGTAAGGCCGGCTACGGAGTGGGTGGCAGCAAGCTGCAGAACAACGGCCACTAATCGTGACCGTTCTTGACGACATCATCGTCGGCGTCAAGGAGGACATGGAGGCCCGTCGGCGGCTTGTTTCTCCCCTTGAGCTGAAGGACCGCGTAGCGGCAGCCGCCCCGGCACGTGATGCCTGGGCAGCGCTCGGCGGACCCTCCGCCACGCGCGAAGACCTGAAGGTCATCGCGGAGATCAAGCGGCGCAGCCCCTCCAAGGGTGACCTTGCACCGATCGAGGATCCGGCGTCCCTCGCCGCGCAGTACGAAGACGGCGGTGCGTCCGTCATCAGCGTGCTGACGGAGCAACGCCGATTCGGCGGATCGCTGGCCGACCTGGATGCCGTTCGCGCCACCGTGAACATCCCCCTGCTCCGCAAGGACTTCACGGTTGACGAATACCAGATCTGGGAAGCCCGTGCCCACGGCGCCGACCTTATCCTGCTGATCGTCGCCGCGCTGTCCGATGCCCAACTGGCGGACTACAGCGCACTCAGCCGGGAACTTGGCATGAACGTCCTGGTGGAAACCCACACCGAGCAGGAAATTGAACGCGCCGTCGCGGCCAATGCCCGCATCATTGGCGTCAACGTCCGCAACTTGAAAACGCTCGACGTCGACCGCTCCCTTTTCGCCTCGCTCGCCGGTCTTATTCCGGCTGAGGCGGTCATTGTCGCGGAGTCGGGCGTGCGCAGTGCCGATGACGTTTCGCACTACGCCGCGAGTGGCGCCAACGCCATCCTCGTCGGTGAAGCGTTGGTCAGCGACGCCACACCGCGGGAACGCATCAACGAATTCAAAGCAGCTGGTGCTGCTGCCATCGCTGTCAGGAACTGAGACGCACCTGAAGCAAGGCGTTAGCTACGAGGCAGCCCGGACTGTGGTCCGAGGCTGCCTTGTGGCACGTGAATACCCATTGAACTAACTGGAACAGGACGGTGAGACTGATGGTGGACGCGCCAACAGCCAACTCGGAAGAGAATGCGGCCGACGCATTCCTGCAAGGTGGCATTTCGCTGCGCAACGCTGCCGGCCCGTACTTCGGCAAGTACGGCGGCCGCTGGATGCCTGAATCGCTCATCGCTGCCTTGGACGAGGTCCAGGACACGTTCGAGAAAGCCAAGGCCGATCCTGATTTCCTTGCCGAACTGAAGGACCTCAACAAGAACTACTCCGGCCGTCCGTCGCTGTTGACCGAAGCCAAGCGTTTCTCCCAGCATGCCGGTGGCGCTCGGATCTTCCTCAAGCGCGAGGACCTCAACCACACCGGATCGCACAAGATCAACAACGTCCTGGGCCAGGCCCTCCTTGCCAAGCGCATGGGCAAGACCCGCGTCATCGCCGAGACCGGCGCCGGCCAGCACGGCGTTGCCAGCGCGACTGCCGCAGCCCTGCTGGGGTTGGAGTGCGTGGTGTACATGGGCGCCGAGGACTGCCGCCGCCAGGCCCTCAACGTGGCCCGCATGCAGCTCCTTGGAGCCACCGTAGTGCCGGTAACCAACGGTTCCCAGACGCTGAAGGACGCCATCAACGACGCCCTGCGTGACTGGGTCGCCAACGTGGACAACACCCACTACCTGCTGGGTACTGCGGCAGGGGCCCACCCGTTCCCCGCGATGGTCCGCTTCTTCCATGAAGTGATCGGCGAGGAAGCCCGCGCCCAGATCCTCGAACAGACCGGCAAACTCCCGGACGCCATCTGCGCCTGCATCGGCGGCGGCTCCAACGCGATCGGCCTGTTCCACAGTTTCCTGGACGACGCTTCCGTGAAAATCTACGGCTTCGAGGCCGGAGGCGAAGGCCTGGAAACGGGACGACACGCTGCAGCGATTTCCTTGGGACGTCCGGGTGTGCTGCACGGTGCCCGTTCCTACCTCATGCAGGACGAGGACGGCCAGACGGTCGAGTCGCACTCGATCTCCGCCGGCCTGGACTACCCGAGTGTCGGACCCGAACACTCCTACCTTGCCGACATCGGCCGGGTGACCTACGAGCCCATCACGGACACGGAAGCAATGGATGCGTTCAGCCTCCTCTGCCGGACCGAAGGCATTATTCCCGCGATCGAGTCCTCGCACGCCCTCGCCGGGGCCATCAAGGTGGGCCAACGACTCACGGCGGGCAAGGAGAACCCGGCCGAGGTGACCATCATCGTCAACCTCTCCGGACGCGGCGACAAGGACGTGGAGACCGCTGCGGCATGGTTCAACATGCTCGACGAAGAAGGCCACGTCAAGGGCACCACACTGTCCACCCGCAAGCCCAAGGGGCCCACGGAGCACACCTCCGAAGCTGCCGTGGATGTCAACGAGGACCAGAACTGATGACCGAGCAATTCCAGAGCAAGTCCGCTGCGGCGATCGACCGTGCCAAGTCCGAGGGGCGTGCCGCCCTCATCGGGTACTTGCCGGCCGGCTACCCCACGGTCCAGGACAGCATCGACGCCGGTATTGCGTTGGCCCGCAACGGCGCTGACCTGATCGAGATCGGCATCCCTTACTCCGATCCCGTCATGGACGGCCCCGTCATCCAGGCAGCTACTACCGAAGCCATCAACAACGGTTTCCGGGTTTCCCACGTGTTTGACGTCGTTGCCGGCATTACGGCGGCAACGGATGCCGCAGTCCTGGTGATGACCTACTGGAACCCTGTGATGCGCATGGGTGTTGACGAGTTCTCCCGCCGTCTGGCAGAAGCCGGGGGAGCAGGCCTCATTACCCCGGACCTCATTCCCGACGAAGCCGCTGAATGGTTTGAAGCCTCGGACAAGTACGGCCTGGACCGCGTGTTCCTGGTGGCCCCGTCCTCCACTCCCGAGCGCTTGGACATGACAGTCAAGGCGAGCCGTGGATTCGTCTACGGCGTTTCCATCATGGGTGTCACGGGTGCCCGCCAGTCGGTCAGCAGCAGCGCGGAGGACGTGGTGGCACGGGCGCACGCGGCGGGAGCCGAGCGTGTCTGCGTGGGCCTGGGTGTTTCCAACCCTGACCACGTCCGCGAGATAGCCGCGTATGCCGATGGCGTGATCGTCGGCACTGCCCTGGTGGCGGCCCTGCGCGATGGCGGCGTGGACGCCGTCGGGCAACTCACCAAGAACCTCAGCGCCGGCTTGGGCCGCGCAGCTGCAGACGCCTAGGAAAAGGAACAGCGACGCACATGCACAACGTCCTCCACGCAGCGGCCATGGTCCCGATGAGCATCCCGAGCCCATCGTGGTCCGGATTCGACATTCCGCTCCCGTGGGGGACGTTGCGCATCCACGCCTACGCCTTGTGCATCCTTGCCGGGATCATCGTTGGCCTGTGGCTCACCTCGGTCCGCTGGAAGCGTCGCGGCACTCCGGAGGGCAGCTTGTGGGATATTGCCATCTGGGCGATTCCCCTGGGAATCATCGGCGGCCGGCTCTACCACGTGTTCTCGTCACCGGACGCCTACTTCGGCCCGGGCTTTGACGGCACAGGTGACTTGTCCCTGATTCCGCAAATACAGCGGGGCGGCCTGGGAATCTGGGGCGCGGTGCTCTTGGGCGCCGTCGGTGCCTGGATTGGCTGCCGGCGGGCCGGGGTCAAGCTGACCGCCTTCCTGGATGCGGCAGCTCCGGGACTCCTGCTGGCGCAGGCGATCGGCCGCTGGGGCAACTGGTTCAACCAGGAACTGTTCGGCGCCCCGACGACGCTTCCCTGGGGGCTGCAGATTGATCCGGCCAACGCGAACTTCCCGGCCGGCATGGCTGCCGATACCCTCTTCCACCCCACCTTCCTCTATGAGTTCCTGTGGAACCTCGCAGGCGTCGGCATCCTGTTGCTCCTTGACCGCAGGTTCAATTTCCGGAAGGGACGCCTGTTCTGGCTCTACGCGATGTACTACACCGTGGGCCGCGTATGGATCGAGGCGCTGAGGATAGACGATGCCGAGCAGATCAGCCTCTTCGGTATCACCACCCGGCTTAACGTATGGACCAGTATTTTCGTGTTCCTAGCGGCACTGGTGATCTTCCTCCTGCTGGGCAGGGGAGGGCGCCCGGTGCCTGACAGCCCCTATCTGCCGGGCAAGGAGCCGTCCCCGGAGGCTACTTCCGAGGCGTCCTCCCGGTCCGCCGGGGATGCCTCGACGGTGACGAGCGTCACGAGTCATGATGCGGACCGATCTGTCTCAGATAGTGGTTCCCGTGATAATCTCCCAGATAACCAAAGCGATCCGGGCCACGTTGACCAGCCGCAGGAAGCAGCAGGGGATTCCGGCCGAGGCACCCAGGCCACGACGGAATCGGAATCTGCTGGTACTGCCGCGAGGAAGGCCCCCGGATCTTCGCCGGAAGGTGACGTCACCAAGTAGTCGCGTCCGGCAAAAAGGGGCAACAGAGTCACCGCTCGTAGGGCCCAGTCCACAGCGTCGTGGCACCCCGGAATCCGGATCGCAAAACACACCGATGTTCACCGGTCTTGCCGGGGCCAGTGGTCTGCCCAGCTGTTCAGCTGAGTTGACTGGCTGGCCTACAATTTCCATTAACTAGCGCTTTGTTGTGCCCATCACAAGGGCCTGCAAGGTGGGGCCAACGTTGTCCCTTCCATACGCACGATCTCGAGGAAGGACGTCTCCCATGACCCATCTTCATAACCCCGGATGGTCCGAAAAAATCGAACCCCAGGGTGCCATGTCTCCGTTCAAGCGCTTCGCTGCGCTGCCGGAGGCGCAGGGTCTCTACAACCCTGATGCGGAGAAGGACGCCTGCGGCCTGGCCATTATTGCCACGCTCCGCGGGGAACCGGGATACGACATCGTGGAAGCGGCCCTGACCGCCCTCCGCAATCTCGAACACCGCGGCGCTGTCGGCGCCGACGAGGGAACCGGTGACGGCGCGGGCCTGCTCATGCAGATCCCCGACGAGTTCTTCCGCGCAGTGGCTGAATTCGAACTCCCGGCGCCCGGCCAGTACGTCGTCGGTACCGCATTCCTTCCTGCCGAGTCACGTGAAGCTGCGACGGCGAAAGCCGGCATCGAAGCATTGGCCGCCGATGAGGGCCTCAAGGTCCTCGGCTGGCGCGAAGTGCCTGTGGTCGCCGACCTGGTCGGTGCCATGGCACGGGCATGCATGCCGTACTTCTCCCAGCCCTTCCTGGCCTCTGCTACCGGCGAGCAGCTGGAGCGCAATGAGCTGGACTCCCGTGCCTGGCGGATCCGCAAGCGCGCGCAGAACAAGTTCGGCGTCTACTTCCCGTCGCTCTCCTCGCGGACCATCGTCTACAAGGGCATGCTGACCACGGCGCAGCTCGAGCCGTTCTACCCCGATCTTTCGGACAAGCGCTTCAAGACGAAGCTTGCGATCGTCCACTCGCGCTTCTCCACCAATACGTTCCCGTCATGGCCCTTGGCGCAGCCGTTCCGCACCATTGCCCACAACGGAGAGATCAACACGGTCAAGGGCAACCGCAACTGGATGCGTGCCCGCCAGTCGCAGCTGGCCAGCCCGCTGTTGGGCGACACCCCTGAAGAGCTGTACCCGATCTGCACCCCCGGCGCCTCGGACTCGGCATCCTTCGACGAGGTGGCCGAACTGCTCTGGCTCTCCGGCCGCCCCATTACGCACTCGATCATGATGATGATCCCGGAGGCGTGGGAGAACCACGCCACCATGGATCCGGCACGCCGTGCGTTCTACGAATACCACTCCCTGCTGATGGAACCCTGGGACGGTCCTGCCGCAGTGTCCTTCACCGACGGCAACCTCGTCGGCGCCACCCTGGACCGCAACGGCCTGCGTCCTGGCCGCTACTGGATCACCGAAGACGGCCTTGTTGTCTTCGCATCCGAGGTGGGCGTTATTGAAGTCGAGCCCTCCAACGTTGTGAAGAAGGGCCGCGTTGCGCCCGGCAAGATGTTCCTTGTGGACACCGAAGCCGGCCGCATCATCGATGACTCCGAGGTCAAGGCAGAGGTAGCAGCTGCGAACCCGTGGGCCGAGTGGCTCAAGGACAACCTGATCGACATCAACGAGCTCCCCGAGCGCGAACACGTCCTGCACACCGCAGCGTCGGTCAACATCCGCCAGCGCACCTTCGGCTACACCACCGAAGAGCTCAAGATCCTGCTCGGGCCCATGGCCCGCACCGGCGCCGAACCCCTCGGCGCCATGGGATCCGATACCCCGGTTGCTGTGCTGTCCAAGCGCCCCCGCCTGCTGTTCGACTACTTTGTGCAGTCGTTCGCCCAGGTGACCAACCCGCCGCTGGATGCCATCCGCGAGGAACTCGTGACCTCGCTGAAGTGTGCCATCGGCCCGAACGGCAACCTCCTGGACGGCAAGCAGGTCCGCCAGCCGCAGATCTCCCTGCCGTTCCCGGTGATCAACAACGATCAGCTGGCCAAGATCGCGAACATCGAAAACCCCGACGGCGACCGCATCGCCATGAAGGTACGCGGCCTCTACCGCCCCGAAGGTGGAGAAGCTGCGCTGCGTGCCCGGCTGACCGAGATCTGCGAACAGGTTTCCGGTGCCATCAACCGCGGCGTCCAGTACATCGTGCTCTCCGACCGCGACTCGAACGCCCAGTGGGCCCCCATTCCGTCGCTCCTGCTGGTCAGCGCCGTGCACCACCACCTGCTCCGCAGCGCGAACCGCACCAAGACGGCGCTCGTGGTGGAAGCCGGCGACGTCCGCGAGACCCACCACGTG
Source organism: Paenarthrobacter ureafaciens (assembly GCF_004028095.1). NCBI lineage: Bacteria > Bacillati > Actinomycetota > Actinomycetes > Micrococcales > Micrococcaceae > Paenarthrobacter > Paenarthrobacter ureafaciens. Next base: position 27,917 of record NZ_SBHM01000010.1, read on the forward strand.
GCAGTGCTGATCGGTTACGGCGCCTCCGCCGTGAACCCGTACCTTGCCATGGAGTCGGTGGAACAGCTGATTGCCAACGGCGACGTTGTTGGAGTGACGCCCGAAGATGGCGTCTACAACCTCATCAAGGGCCTCGGCAAGGGTGTCCTGAAGATCATGTCCAAGATGGGCATTTCCACGGTGGCTTCCTACACCGGCGCCCAGACCTTCGAGGCACTGGGCCTGTCCCAGGAACTCGTGGACGAATTCTTCTCCGGCACCCACTCCCAACTGGGAGGCGTCGGCTTGGATGTCATCGCCGCGGAAGTTTCCGCACGGCACCAGATGGCCTACCCCGACGGCGGCATCGAACAGCCGCACCGTCCGCTCCTGGGTGGCGGCGAGTACCAGTGGCGCCGCGACGGCGAACCGCACCTCTTCAACCCGGAGACGGTGTTCCGCCTGCAGCACGCCACCCGCGAACGCCGGTACGACATCTTCAAGTCCTACACCAAGGGCGTTGACGACCAGTCCGAGAACCTGATGACCTTGCGTGGCCTGCTGAAATTCAAGGCCGGCGTCCGTCCTTCGGTTCCGCTCGAGGAAGTGGAGCCCGTCTCCAGCATCGTCAAGCGTTTCTCCACGGGTGCCATGAGCTACGGCTCCATCTCCAAGGAAGCGCACGAGACACTGGCGATCGCCATGAACCGCCTGGGCGCCAAGTCCAACACGGGCGAAGGCGGCGAGGACGTCGAACGCCTGCTTGACCCGGAGCGCCGCTCTGCCATCAAGCAGATTGCGTCCGGCCGCTTTGGCGTGACCAGCCTCTACCTGACCAACGCCGACGACATCCAGATCAAGATGGCGCAGGGTGCGAAGCCCGGTGAAGGCGGCCAGCTGATGGCACAAAAGGTCTACCCGTGGGTGGCCCGGACCCGCCACTCCACGCCCGGCGTCGGACTTATCTCCCCGCCCCCGCACCACGACATCTACTCGATCGAAGACCTCGCGCAGCTCATCTACGATGCCAAGCGCGCCAACCCTTCGGCCCGGGTGCATGTGAAGCTTGTTTCGGAAGTCGGGATCGGCACTGTGGCGTCCGGCGTCACCAAGGCGAAGGCCGACGTCGTGCTGGTTTCAGGGCACGACGGCGGTACCGGCGCCTCGCCGCTGAACTCGCTCAAGCATGCGGGTGTGCCGTGGGAACTCGGCCTGGCCGAGACCCAGCAGACCCTGATGCTCAACGGCCTCCGCGACCGTGTTGTGGTCCAGGTTGACGGACAGCTTAAGACCGGCCGCGACGTCGTGATCGCTGCACTGCTGGGCGGTGAGGAGTTCGGCTTTGCCACCGCTCCGCTGGTGGTTGAAGGCTGCATCATGATGCGCGTCTGCCACCTGGACACCTGTCCCGTGGGCGTTGCCACGCAGAACCCCGAACTCCGTGCGCGCTTCAACGGCAAGCCCGAGTTCGTGGTCAACTTCTTCGAGTTCCTCGCAGAAGAAGTCCGCGAAATCCTGGCTGAGCTCGGCTTCCGCAGCCTCGAAGAGGCGATCGGCCACTCCGAGGTCCTGGATACCCGCGACGCGATCGACCACTGGAAGGCAGACGGACTGGATCTCGATCCGATCCTGCACGGCCTCGAGTTCGACGACGACGTGCCGCTGCGCAACATGGTGGGCCAGAACCACGAGCTGGACAAGCACTTCGACCAGCGGCTGATCACCATGGCACAGGAAGCCCTGAGCGACCGCATGCCCGTGAAAATCACCCTGGACGTCATCAACACGGACCGTTCCGTGGGCACGATGCTGGGCCACGTGGTGACCAAGACGTTCGGTACGGACCTCTTGGCAACCGACACGATCGACGTCACCCTCAACGGCACCGCCGGGCAGTCGCTTGGCGCGTTCCTTCCGGCCGGTATCACCCTGCGCATGTTCGGCGATTCCAATGACTACGTTGGCAAGGGCCTGTCCGGTGGACGCATCATCGTCCGCCCCGACCGCACCAACGTGTTCCAGGCGGAGCGGAACGTCATTGCCGGCAACGTCATCGGATACGGTGCGACCAGCGGCGAGATGTTCCTCCGCGGTCAGGTGGGCGAACGCTTCCTGGTCCGCAACTCCGGTGCGACAGCCGTCGTCGAAGGTATTGGCGACCATGGTTGCGAGTACATGACCGGTGGCCAGACGCTGATCATCGGACGCACCGGGCGTAACTTCGGTGCCGGAATGTCCGGAGGCACCGCCTACGTGCTGGACCTGCAGCCCGAGCGTGTCAACAAGGACGCCCTGGACTCCGGCGAGCTCCAACTCCTGGAGCTCGATGCCGAAGACCGCGACATCGTGCACGGCCTCCTCACCAAGCACCTTGAGGAGACCGAATCCGTCCTGGCCGGCCGTCTGCTCGAAAACTTCGACGACACCGCCGCCCGCATCACCAAGGTACTGCCGCGCGATTACGCTGCAGTCCTGCAAACCCGACTCAACGCCATCGAAGAAGGCCTCGACCCCGACGGCGAAGAAGTATGGTCTCGAATCCTGGAGGTAACCGGTGGCTGATCCACGCGGATTTCTGAAAGTCCGGCAGCGCGAAACGCAGCCACGCCGTCCCGTTCCCGTCCGCATCATGGACTGGAAGGAAGTGTACGAAGCCCAGGAAAAGGGCGTCCTGAAGAGCCAGGCCGGCCGTTGCATGGACTGCGGCATTCCCTTCTGCCACCAAGGCTGCCCGCTGGGGAACCTCATCCCCGAGTGGAACGACCTCATGTGGCGGGACAAGGGTGAAGAAGCGATCGAGCGACTCCACGCCACGAACAACTTCCCCGAGTTCACGGGCCGCCTGTGCCCGGCGCCGTGCGAAGCTTCGTGCGTGCTCGGCATCAACCAGCCGGCTGTCACCATCAAGCAGGTTGAGGTCTCCATCATTGATGAGGCTTTCGACAACGACTGGGTACACCCGCTTCCGCCCACCCGCCTCACCGGCAAGACGGTCGCCGTCGTTGGTTCCGGCCCGGCGGGCCTGGCAGCTGCCCAGCAGCTGACCCGCGTTGGCCACACCGTTGCCGTCTACGAGCGTGACGACAAGATCGGCGGCCTCCTCCGCTACGGCATCCCCGACTTCAAAATGGAGAAGGAACAAGTTGACCGCCGCCTGGAGCAGATGAAGGCCGAAGGCACCCGTTTCCGTACCGGAGTGGCCGTTGGTACCGACGTCACCTGGGAGCAGCTCCGCCGTCGTTATGACGCCGTGGTTGTTGCTACCGGTGCCACCGTTCCCCGCGACCTGCCCATCCCGGGCCGCGACCTTGACGGCGTCCACTTCGCCATGGATTACCTCGTCCCGGCCAACCGTGTGGTGGCGGGGGAGAACCCCGCGAACCACATCGATGCCCGCGGCAAGCACGTGGTGATCCTTGGTGGCGGCGACACCGGCGCCGACTGCATCGGTACCGCGCACCGCCAGCAGGCAGCATCCGTGACGACGCTCGCAATCGGCAAGCAGCCGCCGTCGGAGCGTGCCGCACACCAACCGTGGCCGACGTTCCCCACGCTTTTCGAGGTGGCCAGCGCCCACGAAGAAGGCGGCGAACGCACGTACCTGGCGTCCACCGTTGAGTTCGTTGGCGAAAACGGCAAGCTCACGGGCGTGAAGGTTGCCGAGACAGAATTCGTTGACGGCAAGCGTCTCCCCAAGGCCGGAACCGAGCGGGTCATCCCCGCGGACCTCGTGTTCCTCAGCCTTGGTTTCACCGGCCCTGAACCGGCCGGTATCACCGAACAAGTAAGTGCAGAGTTTGACGGTCGTGGCAACGTTGCCCGCGATGGCTACTACATGACGAACACCGAGGGCGTGTTTGTTGCCGGCGATGCCGGGCGTGGCCAGTCTCTGATTGTGTGGGCCATCGCGGAAGGCCGTGCTTGCGCGGCCGCCGTGGATAAGTTCCTCATGGGAAGCACCATCCTGCCGGCGCCGGTCGCCCCCACAGACCGGGCAATCGCGGTCTTATAGCGCCGGAAGGAACTTTCTTTTACTCAATCAGCAGCACACTACTTAGGGTAGGTATATGAGACGCGCGAAAATTGTGGCAACATTCGGCCCGGCTATTTCCAGCTTCGACAACACCCTCGCGGTGCTGGAAGCCGGCGTTGATGTTGCGCGTATGAACATGAGCCACGGCGACTACTCCGTGCACGACAACACCTATGAGAACGTCCGCAAGGCTTCCTCGCAGCTGCGCAAGCCGGTGGCGATCATGGCTGACCTCCAGGGCCCCAAGATCCGCTTGGGCCGCTTCGTGGACGGTCCGCATGAGTTGGCTGTTGGTGACACCTTCACCATCACCACCGAGGACGTTCCGGGAACCAAGGACATCTGCTCCACCACGCTGAAGAGCCTCACCGAGGACGTCAACGTGGGCGACGCCCTGCTGATCGACGACGGCAAGGTCGCGCTCCGCGCGATCGAGGTTGACGACGTCAAGGTTGTTGCCACCGTGACCGTGGGCGGCAAAGTGTCCAACAACAAGGGCATCAACCTCCCCGGCGTTGCCGTGAACGTTCCCGCCTTGAGCGAGAAGGATGAGGACGACCTCCGCTGGGCGCTCAAGCGCGGCGTCGACCTGGTTGCCCTCTCCTTCGTGCGTGACGCTGCCGACATCAAGCGCGTCCACGAGATCATGGACGAAGAAGGCCGCCGCGTGCCGGTCATCGCCAAGATCGAAAAGCCGCAGGCCGTGGACCAGCTCCACGAGATCATCGATGCGTTCGACGCGATCATGGTTGCCCGTGGCGACCTTGGCGTTGAGCTTCCGCTCGAAGAGGTGCCGATCGTCCAGAAGCGCGCCATCGAACTGGCCCGCCGTTGGGCCAAGCCGGTCATCGTGGCCACACAGGTCCTCGAGTCCATGATCGATAACCCGCGTCCGACGCGTGCCGAGGCTTCCGACTGCGCCAACGCAGTGCTCGACGGCGCCGACGCAGTGATGCTCTCCGGCGAGACGTCAGTGGGTCAGTACCCGATCGAAACCGTCAAGACCATGGCCCGGATCATCGAATCCACCGAAGAACACGGCCTGGAACGCGTCCCCCCTCTGGGCACCAAGCCCCGCACCCGCGGCGGCGCCATCACCCGTGCAGCCGTCGAAATCGCCGACCAGCTGGACGCCAAGTACATCTGTACGTTCACGCAGTCCGGTGACTCCGCGCGTCGCCTTTCCCGCCTGCGCCCGGTGAAGCCCGTCTTCGCCTTCACGCCCGTGGAGCACGTATGGAACCAGTTGGCCCTCACCTGGGGTATCCGCCCCGTGCTGGTCTCCATGGTTGGCCACACCGACGAGATGACCGCCCAGGTGGACAAGAGCCTGCTGGACATGAAGCTCGTGGACGAAGGGGACCTGGTGGTCATCGCTGCCGGTTCGCCTCCCGGACAGGCCGGCTCCACCAACTCGCTCAAGGTCCACAAGGTGGGCGACCTCGCAGACACCTCCAAGGTCTCCGGTTCGCGCAAGGAACCTGTTGGACCGTGGCCTGAAGACGAGACCAAGAACAAGGCCTAGTCTTCGTAGTGGCTTGGCAGGACCCCGCCTTTTTGGAGGCGGGGTCCTGTTTTTTGTTTAAGTACGACGCCGGGTGGTGACGTTGCCGCTTTGGCGGCGGCCGCCGTCGTGCGTGTTTTTGGGCACGCAAAAGGCGGCCACCCGAATGGGAGGCCGCCTTTCCTGGCGTTAGTTGACCTGGTTGATGATGGTCTCGGCAACCTCGCGCATGCTGAGGCGGCGGTCCATTGAGGTCTTCTGGATCCAGCGGAAAGCCTCGGGCTCGGTAAGGCCCATCTTGGTGGTCAGGAGACTCTTGGCGCGCTCCACAAGCTTGCGGGTGGCGAACTGTTCCTGCAGGTCCGAGACCTCGTTCTCGAGCGCCTTGATTTCCTCATGGCGGGAAAGGGCGATCTCGATCGCAGGGACCAGGTCCGCCGGGGTGAAGGGCTTCACGACGTACGCCATGGCGCCGGCATCGCGGGCGCGCTCCACCAGTTCCTTCTGGCTGAAAGCCGTCAGGAGGACCACGGGTGCGATGCGGGCTTTGACGATCTTTTCAGCCGCGGAGATGCCATCCATCACCGGCATCTTGACGTCCATGAGGACGAGATCCGGCTTCAGTTCCTCGGCCAGTTGCACGGCCTTCTCACCGTTGTCCGCCTCGCCGACGACGTCGTAACCCTCGCCCTTCAAAATCTCGATAATGTCCAGTCGGATGAGGGTCTCATCCTCGGCAACGACGACGCGTCGGGCCGGCTGGGCTGCGGGTGCGGACTCCGTCTGTTCTGTCACGGGATCTCCTTGCAAAGGTTCGGCGGGTTCATGTCCATCTTAGTGCGGGCGCATCCAGGGCAGGTTTTGTTGCACGCGGCGCGTCCGGTTCTTTGAAACAGCCTATCTGCATGTAGAGTAGTTTCGCGTGCTGGGAACGGATCACGTTGCTCACAGAAATGGAGCCGCTTTCGACCCGGTATCTCCGCGCCCGAGTGGCGGAATTGGCAGACGCGCCGCACTCAAAATGCGGTATCGAAAGGTGTGTGGGTTCGAGTCCCACCTCGGGCACGATGTTGTCGCAGGTCAGGGGCCTATTGGGCCCCTGACTGTGTACAAAACCCCTAAATGTGTGTACAGCGGCGTAGCGTTTTATCTATGGCCAGCATCTCTACACGACCCAAAAAGGACGGTTCCCAGTCCTTTATGGTCCGCTGGCGGGACCCCAAAACAGGCAAGGCCCAAGGGCTCACTTTCGTCTCTCATTCTGAAGCCGAAACGCTCAAGCGATTGCTCGATGCCAACGGCCAGAACTTCGAAGTAGCCCAACACGCGATCCTCGAAAACTCCAAGCGAGTGCCGACCGTTGCCGAGGTGATCCAGGAACACATCGACCTTCTCGTTCGCCCCTCCAGCGGCACCGTGAAGACGTATCAGACCATGCTGGATCTGCATGTGAAGAAGGTCATCGGCGGGTTGCCCGTCGACAAACTCGACTACCGAGCGATTGCGTTCTGGGTGAAGTCCATGATGGCCAAAGGCCGTTCGCCAAAGACGATCAAGAACGTGCATGGCCTGATCTCGGCTTCCATGAACACTGCAGAAATGCTCGGCTACATCACACGAAATCCTTGCCGCGGTGTGCAGCTGCCGAGCGTGGAGAAGGCCGAGGACGAGATGATGTTCCTCACCCATGCGGAATTCGGCCTGATCATGGAGAGCATGGGGGAGCGGTACCGAGACTTTACGAACTTCCTGGTGATGACCGGTACGCGGTTTGGTGAAGCCACGGCGTTGACCGTGGCGGACATTGATCTGCTAGGAAAACCGGCGACCGCCCGCATCAACAAGGCTTGGAAGCGGGATGGGCAGAACCAGTTCTACATCGGGCCGACCAAAACGGGGGCAGGGAAGCGGACCATCGGGCTGAACCCTGCCCTGGTGGACCTGTTGGTTCCGTTGGTTGCTGGCCGGCCGAGTAGCGACCTGCTGTTTGCGACGCCCAAGGGGGAACGGATCATTCACAAGCTCTACTGGCACCATTACTGGGTGCCGGCGGTGAAGGCTGCCCAGCTTCGTGGGCTGCGGAAGGATCCTCGGATTCACGATCTGCGGCATACGCATGCGTCGTGGTTGATTCAGGACGGGGTGCCGATCTTCACGATCTCCCGGAGGCTGGGGCACGCTTCGATGAAAACAACTGAGCAGGTCTATGGACACCTCATGCCGGAGGCGCTGCAGGTTGGTGCAGATGCGACGGAGCGGCAGGTCGCGGCGTTTATGCGATGATGCTGTTCTGGTCTCTCAGGACACGAGACGGCTGCGTGCCCGTGTGCCGATGAGCCTCGTGTTGGCCTGAGTGGGGCCTTGCGCTGCCGATGATGGTTGTGACGTTGGCAGGATCTCGCTGAGCCTGGCTATCTCCGCGATGTGCTCCGACGTAAACACGATCTTGCCTTTGCCCCAGCAAGCGTGCGGGAAGCGTCCGGAAGCAGCGCCGGCACGAAGCCAGCCCTCGCTGCAGCGCATGAGGGTCGCAGCTTCTGCGGGGTCGAAAAATTCCAAATTCATCTCAAACCTCGTCGTTGGTTCACCTTGGCTGTTCATTCTCTTGACGGCCTAAGGAAACATGACGAAACGGAAGGTAGCGAGTGTCGTCTCACCAACGGAGGCATAGATGCGACCTGAGCGAACGGTTGCACGTGTCCATCACTCACACATTGCGAGGGAAAACAGATGGGAGGGGCAGTGGGCCGTGAACGCCTTCCAGGGGCTGGACTGGCCCATAAGCGCGACCTGCAAGACTAAAGGAGCTAAGGCCAGGCCCGGAATACTCCTCAAACACCCAGAAATTGCCGGGACAATAGCTGTAGTGATTCCCTAACTCTTGTCTTGTAGAGTCGAGCTCCGCCGATCCTCGGCCTTCCGCCTCGACGCTAGCCTTCTCGTCAGTCATAGAGATAGGCGGCGCTTCGCCACTAGACACCGCCTGCATTGACAAGCGGGGCTCAGGATCGCCAACTTTCCGTGACGGCGTCTTCCACGGCATCGACGAGCCGCCCTTAGTCGAAGTTAACTCGAGCGGCAGCCGGCGGACTCTCGGACTTAGTGCTTCGACATGGAGCTTTGTCGAGCCAAGACATTTCATTTGTGAATCTCCAGCAATTTGGAGCACTCTGGAAAGTCGCTCACAGCCACGCTAAGGGCGTTTGGGAGTCTAATCCACGCGAACACCACAAGTCCGCCTAGCTCCCGCCTGTGGAGGACAGGGCATTGATATGCCGTCCACGTGCCGGCCCGAACAGCTGTTGAGGCAGCAAGCATTCTTGCTGCCCGTGCAGCGGTAAGTTCGCAGTCAGGTCTGCTAGCAGTTCTCCTCGGACGCTGATCAGGTGGGCCATTCGTTAGAAGTGATCAAAGTATCTCTCGATTACCTCATCACTTTCGTCCAAACGTTCTGTAAATCTCTCTTGTCGATGTTCTTGCGCCTCAGTCGAGGCAATCTCATCTCGTTCCCTATCTAGTTGCATGGCTTCTTCAAGGTATTCATCAAGATCTGAAGTACCGAAATCTCCGCTGAGTGACACGAGCTCTTCGAGGTAGGGTGGTGTTGGATGCCACCTTGCCAGTTCGGCGTGCACATGCTTCCGAAATTTGTCCGCAAAGGCCTGATCGTATGGGTATGACCCATCCTGATGTAGTAGCCGTCCAAGGAGTAGCCAATCGTCTGTTTCCGAAGGATTCGTCTTGATCCATGTTTCCAGCTGGCTCTCAGCACGCTCGGGAAAGAATGTGCGGATAGAATGACTTCCGAAAATTAGTTCGTAAGCCGCAGATTTATCGCCCTTGCCGCGCACCCATCGTTCTACCAATCTTTTGGCAACGGACTTGATCCAAGAATTCTTTGGCCGCCATTTGGCGGGAAGTTTAGTTATGAACGCAAGTCGCACTTCACGGCTTTGAGTGCTTGAATCATAGTAGTCTTTTCGAGGTTGCAGAGGTGTGGATGTAAAGCACCTCTTTATCGCCTTTACGAAATCCTTGCTGACTGATTCGTGTAAAACCCTGTCTCGTGTGCGGCTTGAAGACGCCCGGTCGAGGACAGTAATCGACGCCGCCGTTCTTGACCAGAGATTTTCAACCTGTTCGAAGTGGGTGGCCGAATGCAATAGGTTGGCTTGCAGCTCAGGCTCGCGACGAAGCTCGTTGAGTACAAAGTCAACGATGGAGGGATTGTCGTAAGACACCACGATGCCACGATGATCCTTGTCGAAACGGAGGAAAGTGCCTTCCATCGTGTCCATGGCACGGCGAAACTCTGTTGGTGAGTACGGAACTGCGAGCAAGTGGCACAGGCGTCGATGCGCTTTCTGCAGCGCTGTTAGTTCAACCGAGGCCCCGAAGGAGGCGAGTACATACAGGAGGGCCCGTTCCATCTCCGTCAGATGTACTTCAAAACTCTGGGTCCATAAGCTCGATGGATCATCCAAGGCGGCGATGAACTGATCAATCCACGAAACCCCTGGTTCGATTGCGGCATTGATCTTGGCGCCATACTCGATCAATCGAGGACTGTAATTTGGGTGGTCTACAATTCGTCGCCATCCTCCATTCGACAGCGCGAGTAGCGATGAACGGTCAATACCAGAATTCCAGGGATGGTTATATAGTATTCTTGCTTTATCATTTCTACCGTAGTCGCTAAGCTGAAGAATATACTTTCCGCGTTTGTTGACCGACCTCACTTTTGCGTAAGCTCGCTCAGCATCGCGGAGAATATACTCTCGAGTTGTCAGGACTATACGCTTCGACTTTAACTCTCGAACGCGATCAATGAAGTCAGCCAAACGTGCATCCTCATTTTTTCCCATGCGCTCTGAGAATGATAGCTGTCCCAGAAAATCGTCGTAAAAGAATATTTGCGCACGGCTAGATTCTAAAGCAGACCACGCTTCATCTATGTCGGCCGAGATTTCCACAATTTCAAATCCCCGGGTCATGTGATCTGCCAGGAGCATGTGGGATAGGACGGTTTTGCCGATACCTGGTTGGCCCGCTATCAGGCACACTTTCTCGCGCTCAAGGATATCACTTGCCTCCTCAAATGATTTAGCCCCTACGTATTGGCCGATTGTTCGATCGATGCGCCGGCGAAGCGCCTCGGAACGGTTCAGTAGATCGGCGTGAGTTGCCCAAAAGAGTTCAGTTCCGGTGGAGAGCCAGAGTTTTACATGCTTGCGCTCAACCAGACTATGTCGATCAAGCAGCTGATCGAGGTCGGAACCGGATAAAATGTCTTGCGCAGACTGGATCCAATCAGATAGGTCGCTGTATATAAGGTCTTTCTGATTCAGCGTTAGCATTTGGGACGTGGCAAATAGGTATCGAGCCGGCTTCAGCGCTGCCAATTTGGGGCGTTCCTTCTTTGCGGACGCCCTCAGCTGAGCAAACGTGGAATCCATGTAGTGCTTACACTGAGCTATGCCGAGGCTGCCGCTTACTTCTTTCCAGCGCAGGTCCACACCCCCATCGGCCCCGCGGCCGAATCTTTCAATCGGTCTTTCCAACTCGGCAGCCAGAAGATCGGCAGCAATCTCTTCGAAGTCGATATCGGTCATTGACCGCCAATTGCGCATAGATCAAGTTTGGCAGAGGACTAGCTGGGTGTTTTTCAGCAACTCACCACAGTTGTGTGGTCACCCTCAGGACGATGCCAGTGTTGAGATCGATATAGCAAGAGCGGGATCTAGTTGACTCTTAGACGTAGCTGCATTATGGGTCGACCATCAGAAGGCGTCCGTCGTAGGGGTCTCCGGGTGACATCCTTCGAGCTGGGTCGCGGGGACCACGTTGAAGGTCCGGAGATGATCATCTCCGTGCTTGCTGTGCAAGCATGCCGCTCGATAAAGTGCGGAGATCTATTCGAGGGACTTGACCCGCTCGACGGCGACCGGCAAAGTGGCTAGGGCGCTATGTAATGCCAACCGTGCACTGCCAAATTCACTCGCAGAAGTCATTTTTGGCGGCAAGCGTATGGGTTTGTTGTCAAGAGGCCATATCGGCCGAGCTGGTGTGGACTCGACAGCTGCTTGAGAGCTGAGGCCGATGGCCCTCCGCTGTAAAGCGTTCCAGTTGATGTTCGGCCGGAAGAACTGTTGGATGAAGTAAACGCCTTGAACGGCGAAGGACGAGCTGGACATGTTGCTTGTTCCAAGAACAGTTTGAGGATCCGCCACCGAACCTGCTGGAATGAACAGTCTGGGTTGATGCCAGAGGGAGATGGCGGCGAAGCGTGAATCAGTAATTCCTAAGTAGAGCCGCGCCGACACAGGCGGCTTCTGCGTCCGTTTAAAGGAGGTGTAATCCTCGTCGATAAAAGCTCGGTCCCTTGAGTCTTGGTATAAGTCGTACATCAGAAAACACTTGTGGGCCCATGCTGCTAGACATGCTTTGTCCTCACGGCCGAGAACAGAGTTTTGGCGGCTGGCAAGCTGCTTTACTATCGGCCGCACTTTCCCCTCAAGGTCCGACATCCAACCATTATTGCAGGCGGCGCAGACCGCTTTGACGGTTACCTCGTGTAAGTTGGGTGCCTTCTTTCCCCGTTGTTCCAGCACCTCGACAAACTTGCCCTGGGCATTCTTCCTGACCACTAGCTCCGGAGCGCTGGACTGATAGGAACCTGCTCGGCTTATAAAGGAATCCGGACCGGAGAACTGCCGGAGCCACTACGGGAACACATGCTCCCGAGTTAATGGCACCCCGCCACAGAAGACACAAGCTCTCATGAAAAGAGACTAAACTAAAGCCGGTCTACTTCATGCGTTGCCGCCCCTCATCTCACTCGTGTTGTCCGCACCCTTAGAGCGGAAGGTACGGCGCGCCCGGGGCATACTCGCTTCAAGCCGTACGGTGCTCGCTGTGCATCCAGGGAGTGCGTAGGTGGAAAACTTCAACGACCACGAATGCGGGCACCACGCGCGACCCGGCCTACGTTCTGGGATAACCCCGGTTCGCATCGATTTCGTTGGTCTCGGCTGTTCCATGTCGCGTATTGCTCCGGGGTTGCTTAGCTTCGCCTCGAGAGCAATGTACGAGAATCATTCCTGCTTGCCTCTCGTTACTGAAAGAAGTAGAGCCAATTCTTGGCAGCTCAGGCTTCCTCTGGACATGTCCAGAGCCGGGGAGTTCAATGGACATGAGGGTTCGGAGTGGCTCAGTGGGCGCCGTTAGCGTCGGGCACCACCGAACCGACGGAAAACGCATCACTGGGGATGCCATGAGCAACGAGTCATATCTCTCAGGAAAATCGCCGGCGGAACGCGCTGCGAATGCCTTTGATGCGCTAAGCCTTCCTACGCACTTGAATCTGGAACGCCTGGTCGGTGTGGTCGAAGGAGTCCGGCATCGAACTATAGAGATCGAGACCGCGGGATTCTTGAACGGAGGATCGGTGTGCGGGCTCTGGCTTTCGACGGATGAGGTCGAAATCATCCTGCATGCAGCCAGCCCGTCTGGCTTGCACCGACAGCAGTTCGTGCTTCACGAGCTGGGGCATATGGTACTGCGGCACGACGAGCTCGTCGTGCCCTTGGACTACGTCGGCGTTCTATTCCCAAACCTCCCCGCTAGTTTGGTCCGTCGCGTCTTGGCCCGTACCAGCTTCAGTGATGAGTTGGAGGCGGCCGCAGAATCGCTCGCCGACCTCTTCGCCGCAGCGATAAGAAATAGTGCACGGGAACCACGGTCCTTCGAGAGAGTGTTCGGATGATTCAGGTTGCGGCGACGGTGTTAATTTGGCTGCTTGTAGCCTGTCTGCTGCCAGGAACTCGTCGACGGCGGGACCATAGCGTGTTGACTGCGGCCATCACGATTGCTGTGGCACTCACGCTGAATATCGACCAGGTCTATTCGAGTCTTGACGCAGCGTTCGGCGGCCGCAACTACGCAGACCTTCTGGCAAATATTTCCATGGTCGTTGGCATCTACTTTCTCTCCAGGGCAATTATCCGGGCAGCGACTCCGGACGATGTGGGAGAGAGGCGAGACACGCCAGGCGTTATTCTCCTTGGCATCGTGATTCTGGGGCTCTCGCTCAGCTTCAGCTTCATCTCTACGCATGGAAGCTCGACGCGTTTCATGCTGGACTATGGCGATCAGTTCCCAGCTGCGTCGTACTCGGCGATCCAGTTCGTCTATATCGGTTACGTGGTCAGTGTCACCGGAGCTACGTGCTTCCGGTTCCACAACGACATGTCGAGGCCCTACTACCGCCTGTCCTTCACGCTTATTGGAATTGGCTGTGCTCTCGCCGTGCTGCTTGTAGCGCTTGTGCTGGCCATGGACCTACTTCACTTGCAAGGGCAGCTGGCTGCCATGCGCGCAGTATCGCCTGCATACGATGCGACGGTGATTGCTGCCATGGCGTTCCTTTGCCTGGGCCTGGCAATCCCGCCTGTTGCACGGCGGATAATCCGCCTCAAAGAGTCCGAGACCCAGGATGAGTTGGTTCGCGGGCTCAGCGGAGTCTGGGAAAAGACAGCTGGGATTAGGCAAGACGTGCGCCTGCAGCTCGGCGTCGAAACACTAAGGCAGCAGGACCCAGCACGCAAACTGCACAGGATGCTCGTGGAGGTGCAGGACGCCCTTCTCGTTGAGCCAGGATTAGCCAGCTCCTTGGATATCCGCGAGCTTAGAGTATTGAGTGCTGTCGAGAATTATCTGGCTGGACCGATTGACCATGGAACAAAGATGCGGAAGGCAAGAGGGGAGCGGGCGCTATGACGGATGATGGCGCCAACGTCTCCGAGACGCCGCAGTCCAAGTTGGCCCGGAAGCTCAACTTGCTCCTCGATCTCTATGAAGCAGATAGCGCAGAGACTCTGACCTACCCAAAGATCAATAGGCACATGAGTCAGCGGGGAACCCCGCTATCGCGATCTCGTTGGGCTTACATGCGCAGTGGAGAAAGTTCACTGGCTACCGATGCGGCACTGCTAAGAAATCTGGCTGAGTTCTTCGGGGTGGACCGCGACTACCTCCTCGACGATGCAGGGGAGATTCCGCGGCTAGTGGACGCGCAGTTGGAGCTTCTTCGGGCCTTGCGGGAGTCGCGAGTGCGCAATTTCGCCGCCCGACAGCTGCAAGGGATTTCTCCCGAAACGTTGGAGAAGCTCCGCCAGGTGATCGACGACCGAAGGAAGCAGAAGGGGTAGAACGGTGTCGGTGACAAATAGGCAGCTAGCCGTCGATGCTGGACTGACGATGGGATGGGTCACGCTCCTGGCGGGTCTGTGTGGATCTGCGTACTTTGCACGCAGAGTAGTCGTACCCAAATACGGCCGTCGCGAGGACCTTTCCATTCGGTCGGTGTACCCCGGCAGCGATGGGCAACTTTTCATTGAACTGCCGGCAACCAACCACACCAAGGCTGCTGGACGACACAGCTTATGGTTTGCGCAGGGGGCCGGCCATGCGTGCTTGGGTCCAGTGGTTGAAACCAGCGAGGACAGAGGCTCACTCACCCGCGTGGTGGAGCGCGTGGACTCCGGAAACCTCGCACAAGCGGCGGCAGGGATCTGGAGTGGTTACGTCTACTCCGAACCCGAACAACTAGGCCTGCCGTACCGAGACGTTGAGATTACCGTCGACGACGGCGTGGCTCCGGCCTGGAGGTTCGACTCACCTCCTTCTGACAGGGCTGGGACGTGGGCGATCCATATCCACGGAATGGGGGGCAGGAGAGCTGGTTGTCTTCGAGGCATACCAGTCGCCAGACGTCTGGGACTGACCTCGCTGGTTGTCTCGTTCCGAAATGACGGCGACGCACCGCCGTCGTGCGATAAGCGGTACCGACTCGGCGAAACCGAGTGGCGCGACGTCGAAGCGGCTATCAATTATGCCGTTGCCGAAGGCGCTGAGCGCATCGTGATCTTCGGGTGGTCATTGGGCGCGGCCTTAGCCCTACGAGCGGCAGCCCTTTCAGCGCACGCTCCTCGAATAGTGGGGATGGTTCTCGACGCCCCTGTCTTCGATTGGCGGACAACCCTGCGCGCCAACGCCAAGGCCGCCGGGCTGCCTCGCCCGATCGTGCAGTTGGGGTTCGCCATCCTTCAGTCCAAAGCTCTTCGTTGGGTGACCGGTCTTGCTGAACCGATATGCCTAGATACCTTGGACTGGCTGGCGCGGGCGTCGGAGCTGAAGAAGCCGATCCTGATCCTCCATGGCAGGAAGGATGACACCACCCCGTTCGAAGCATCCGAAAGGGCTGCGACGGTGCGGCCCGACCTCGTCAGCTTGGTGGAGTTTGAGTCCGTCGGCCACTCCCTCGAGTGGAATTTCGACCCTGATAAGTGGGAGCACTCCGTTGAGAACTGGTTCCACGGCCTCGCGTTGGCTGGCACTAGTCCTGAACAAGCGGTGGCGTCGCAGGAGGCATTTGCACGGAGTATTGGTCGGCCAACTCGATGAGCAGGCTCTCAATAAGCGCGGGCCGAGCAGCGAAGCGCTCACCGTCCAAGTCATGAACGAGGCCGGCTATTTCGAGGAGCTTGAGATGACGTCGAATGGTGGCCTTCGAAGTCTGGAGCTCTGAAGCCAAGACGGTACGGGTGGCCGGCCCGCTCCTTATCAAGAAGCGGAGTATCTGGGTGCGTGTTCGGTTCATCAGGATGGATGTCGACATGCAAACCGCGGCTCGGAGTGAAAAGGTTGATTGCTGTAGACGGGTCTACAGCACTAGGATACGCCTGCAGTCATCCGTACAACAGATTCAAACTGCAATTGATTGTGTCGGTACGGCGCGCGCGGAATACTGATGGCGAAGGAGCCATGTTCCTGGGAGGTAGTCGATCGGAAGGTGGAGCATGCCGGCGAAAGACGCTAGCCGCAACGGCGAGCTACCACAGGCAATGCTCGCGCGGCGATTGAATCTCCTGTTGGACGTCGTTGTTGCTGAGAGGGGGTCGCCGGTCACCTTCAGGGAAGTTGAGGCCGGCCTACAATCCCGGGGCGTCAAGATCTCCCGGGCCAGGTGGTTTTATATGAAGGATGGAACTGGACGTCTGGTCAGCGATCCTCAGCTGCTCACCGCTATCTGCGAGATGTTCGACGTCGATCCTTCCTATCTGCTGAACGGCGTGGAAGGCGACATTCCCGAACGCATCGATTCACAGTTGGAGTTTGTGAAGTCGTTGAGGGCGGCCCGAGTGAAGTCATTTGCCGTCAGGGCGCTGGGGGATGTCTCCCCGGAGACGTTGCGCGCTATCTCCGAGTATCTGAACAAAGACATCGATCTCCACCCACATGGAGAAAGGGCGGCAGCTATTCCTCCAGGACATAGCGAAGGTGAGCGTCCAGCAGCTCCTTGATGCGAGCGGGATTCGCTGAGTACCGCGGAGAACGGCCGTGGCGGCGCCCGGCTGGAACGTCGACGACGATCGCCCCTACTTGCTCCAGGGCGACGAGATGCTTTGCGACACTTGGCTCGCCTGCGCTGACGGAATCCACGATGTCGCCGCGCGTCGCAGGGCCGAAAGTCGTGAGGAACCTCAGTATCTCGTTCCGTGCCCTGTTTCCAAAGGTGGCCACGGCTGCCTCGACGTCGGGTGACCAGGCGTCGTCGTGAGGCTGCGTAATCCGTGGCATGGCTCAATTCTTGCCGAACAACATGAAAAAAGTAAGAACCGCACTCTTGACGATACTTAAAGTATCTTTGACAATAAATTTTAGATGCTTTGATTTGCGGTTGAGTAGGCTTGGCCGCGACAACGTTGCTGCAGTGCGGCGAACGTTAGTGAACAGTAGCTATTCGAAGCGGTGAGGGCGATGAGCCTAAACGACAACATTGAGCAGGCTGAACAACTGCAGTCACGTCCCGGAAAGGTGGACATCTCGCTTACTGGTCCGCCGGAGCCGATGTTGTCCGTGTCTGTTGACCAAATGATGGGAGCGGTTGAAGGGGTGCGGCGCTACGTCGTTTCTCACTTGGCTCATATCGGACGGTCGTGCGATGTTGACGACGTCCTGCAGGACATCCGTGTGGCTGTCTGGAATGGGGTAGCCCGAGGGAGCTACCGCGCATTGCCTGGGGTCCCCTTTGAAGCGTGGGTCCAGGGGGTGACGTCAAACATCTGCGCCGCCCACACCCGCCGCGAGCTGAACCACAAGACGCTGCCTCTGTTGCTCGACCCCACGGGCGACGAGGTTTCGGGTTTATGGGGACGCCTCTCAGCGATCCTCATAGCGCAGGACAATCCCGAAAACCAAGAGATCATCGACCATGAGTGGGCGGTTATGGTCCTGCAGCTGACTCGAGAAGCTGTGCCGGCACCGACGTGGCGGACGGCCATTGAAAGCCTCACCGCACCTCGCCAATATGCGCTCCCCACGCCGCACGACCGTCGTCGCTGGAACGCGGTGACTGCCGTCCGCCAGACGGCGAAGACAGTCAGCTTGGCGCTCGATGTCGCCCCGGGCAGCATTGGCGATATCGGCCAACTCTGTCAGCGTGCTGTTGAGTGCCTTCCAAGTATCCTCCTGCGGGAGGTCGCCAACGCGATAGTTCTTCCAGACATTCACGGATCGGAACGGCAAGCAGCGATTGCTCGACTGGCCGGGAAGCTGGGCGTCACCGATCGCTATGTTGCTGTGCAGATCGGCACCGCACGTCGCCTCTACCAAACCGCTTGGCGCGTAGTCCGCAGGGCGGCCTCCTTCTAGTCGGCGGTGCCCTTGCTCCGTAGCTGACAAGCAATGCCTTCGAGGTGGTGATCATGAGCATTCGCAAGGCCAACGGGGTTCGGGCTCGTTTAGGTCGGTGGGTCTTTGGACTGGCGATGATTCTTCTCGTTGGCTCATTGGCTCTGCTAATCGCACTGCCGTCCAAGGGGCCAGCCACTGGGGCGCAGCCGGAGGCTCCTCCCGTTGCTCCGGACGCCGCGCCGAGCACATCCGCTGCTTTGCCGCGGCCGTCGGTAAAACCTTCCGGAACAATGAAACCTTCAGCTGGTTCGCCTGCGCCCAAGCCGACGGATTTCCGCGCAGTTGCCTCTGCCGCTGCCGAGGCTATCTACACGTGGGATACGAGGACCTCGTCCTATTCAGAGGTCTACGGCAGGATGCGCGATCTCTGGGTCTTGCTTCCGGATGGTTCCAATCCATGGACCGTTCTGGTTCAAGAGTTTGAGGCCACTGGGGTAGACGCTGGATCCTTCGTGACTCTGGCGGGCCAAGGGGCCTTTCGGGAAGCGAAGTCGGAGTCGCTGACGTGTGACGAGCAGCTGGTCAAGGTGCGCGAACGGCCCTCCCCGTGGCCGGGGCTTCATGTCTGCACTGTGCGACTCTCTGTCGAGGATCACACCTCGGCAAGTACCAACACGTACTCCGCACCGGTCAGCGTCATGGTTAACTGTCCTCCAGCTCCGACAGCACCTGTCGATCGTTGCGTGATCGTCGCGTTCTACGCGTCATCCGACCGAATCGTTTACTGATGCCTCATCCCGGACTTGCTGTCGTTGTCGTCCGACGACGCACTCTCTTTAGGTTGGTCTCAGCTCTCGTTGCGGTGGTCGCGCTCGCATTTGCTGTCGTTGCCAGTGCGGTGGCGGTTGTTTTGGTGGCGGACCGTCCGACGGCGGCCGCTGCTTGTGTCCCTGGCGCGAAGGCTGGTGCTGGTGGCGATCCCGATGTGCTCGACCTGCCAAGCGGCGTTGGAGTCGCCGGGCTGTCGGCGGCCCAGGTGAATGTCGCTAAAGGGTACGTCTCGGTCGGCAAAGGACTCGGCTTGCCTCGAGAGGCACTGGTCATCGCCATCATGATGTCTCTGCAAGAGTCCAGTCTCCGGATGCTTGCCAATACCAACGTCCCCGACTCCTTCAACTACCCGCACGATGGAGTCGGCAGCGATCACGACTCCGTCGGATCGGCTCAGCAGCGTCCTGCCGCCGGGTGGGGGAGTGTTCAGGAATTGATGGATATTACCTACAACGCCAGAGCCTTCTATGGAGGGACGTCGGGGCCCAATCACGGAAGCCCTCGGGGGTTGTTGGATATCCCCGGTTGGGGTTCCTTGAGTAAAGGACAGGCTGCACAGGCGGTTCAGGTCTCGGCATTTCCGGAGCTGTACGACCGATGGGAACGGCAAGCGTCCGCGATTGTGGATGCCCTTAGCGGGACCGCGCCCGCTCCTTCATGCAAGGTCGGTCCCGCCGTGATCTCTGACAGTGTCTCGGCTGACGGTCTGAGCCGGATCCGCCAGGACATTCTTCGCTTCACCAAGATGGGCGTCGGGGGTTCTTATGTCTGGGGCGGGACTGCATTCAGAGAATGGGACTGTTCCGGATTCGTTCAGTGGGTCTATCGACAGGTCGGGATTGAGCTTCCGCGTGCGGAGCAATGGCGAGTTGGAACGATGATCGACAACCCGCAGATCGGCGATTTGGTGGTGCAGAATCCGCAAGGACCATACAACTGGGGCCACGTAGGCATCTACGCCGGAAACGGAATGATGTACAGCGCGCTCAACCCGTCTGCGGGAACGTTGATGCATCCCATCGACTGGAACCCTGGCACAGCGTACTTCGACCTTTTGCAGGACCCGACAAGTGGGTCAATGTAGCTGACGCCACACCGTCGCGGGTTGGGCTCTCGTCGTCCGGGACGGTTCTGGGAGATGCGGAGGCACTCTCTCACGACGAGTCTGATGGCTTCCGCCTGCCTGGAAGTCGAACGGCGCACGAGAACACAGAATCTGCGTCCCGCAGACCTTTGTCTGCTACTTGGCCCCTTAATGCTGATGGCGATGACCAGCTCGCGCCGGGCGGATTAAGCGTGGACCCTCCGACCGAGAGCGGGAATCGCATTCTCGAGACTTGCTTTGAGGAAGGCGGAGGAGCATCGCTGGTCATCGCGTTTATGATAAGTGCGCTTATCGGGCCATGGAGGGAGGTACCCGTCGCGTGACGCGCTGACTGTTCTGACGGGCCCCTCCGACGGTCGACGGTGGGAGAATCAGGAGGATGACGACGGCGCTTCCTGACCTCTGGACCGACTGGTGCTCCGTCACGGGCGTGCCTGCCTGAAGGCTCGACGAGGTATCGCTCTCGCGTTTCTCGCAGCAGGCGCAGCCGTCCCAGGCTGTGCTCGCGGCGCTGCGCCGGCGGCTGGCCCCCAAAGATCCCGTCGCCCCAGCCTGGCCGCGCGGGCACCGGGACGACCCCGATTCCCTGCAGCGGTTGATCCGGCGCGCAACGGCGATCATCCAGCACCCGGGCACCCACCGGGTCTTCCGGCTGCGGCTGCGGCTGCGGCGGATGCTGTTCGCGGCGGTGCTGCTCGCGCCTGCCTCGCACGGAGGCCTCGGGCTGGACAGGGCGGGGGCGCTGGGACTACGGCCGGACGGAATGCACCGGGTGCGCGGACAGATCGGCGTCGCCCCGGAAGGGGATGCCTGTCCGGCATGCGCCACCTGGTCGTGGCTCGATGTGATCGGCACCAACAGCGGGTGGTCGCACGGCTCCGTCCGGGCCCTGGGGAACTGCCGCGACGAAGACGGCCCCGCGCACCGGCACCGGCGGCCGGACCCCAATCCAGACTGGCACCTCTGCGTCGGCATGCTGCCAGCCGTAGACCGCTGGGGATGGATCGATGCCTACCGCTCCATTCACCCATCCTCGCTGTCGGCGGTCATCAGTGCCGCGGCCCTGCTGCTCGACGGTCCGGAGCCCGCACCTGCGCCGGTGCCTGCTGCACCTGCGATGCCGGCCAGCCCCAGGCGGCAGATGTCGCGCGAGGAGGAAGAGCAGATTCTCAAGCGCGCCGATGAACTGATCGCGCGCGTCGAGGCGATCCTTCGCGAGTTCGATACCGGCCGATAAAGTCGTGTGTATGGGATTCAACTGGGAGCAGGTCCTCGGGACCAAGGGTGCAGGCCTCTCCGACACCTACGACCAAAGCGCCTCCGACGCGCTGTACCAGGACCACCCGAGCGCGGCTCCGCCAGCAGGTCCGGAAGACCCGGGCGATGAGGTCATCCACCTGCCGGTCGACGAGAGCTGAGCGCAGACCGACGTGAGGCATGACTGGCTCCCGGACCGCCACCTCGGCGTTGCCGCCATGCTGGCACATGCAGAGGAGCTTGTCGGACAGGTTTCCGCAATGCGGTTCGCCTACCAGACGCAGCCCGACGGCATCTTTGGGCTGGTCGAAGTGCCCACGACCGCAGCGTTCAGCTGCACAGTCGTTGGGCGCGTGGCTCCGATCCCACGGAAAGTGCCGCTCCTTGTAGCCGACGCGCTCGTGACGCTGCGGGCTGCGCTCGAACACACCCTTTTCGCAGAGGCCGAGTTCCTGGACGATGCGCCCCTCGACGCGAAGGCGGCCAAACTGGTCGAAGTGCCTGCCACGGACACTTGGGAGAAATTTGAGGACTGGAAGAAAAAGCGGCCCGCAATGGTCCTCCGTCGCTGCGAGGGCGGGGAGAGCTCGCCCGACGGCTGGAGGCCCTGCAGCCGTTCCACCTTCGGATGGAGCCACAGCCCCATCCTCTTGCCCGGCTTGTGCTGCACACCAACCATGCGAAGCACAGGATGCCGGTGGTCACCGCGGTCCGCCTGGCTGCCATGTACGAGGACGACCGGATGCTCCGTTCAATCCGTGATCTTGCTCCTCGGCCCGAGGAACCGCTGAGTGTCGGCGAGGTCATCGCCCAGACACCCATCGGCACGAAGGTCCCCGTCACCCTGTTCCCGACAGTCGGGATCAATCGGCCGGGTACTGACCGGTGGCCGGTGCTGATCCAGGGGCTGGAGGAGATCGCCCACTGGGTACGCACGCAGGCCGTTCCGCGCCTGATCACAGGAACCGAGCCACCCGAGCCTGGGCTTCCGATGCGCTACGAGATCTCCGTCGGACATGAGGACGAGCGCCAGGCGATGTCGGCGGGCTCGACGACATCGGCCGGGGAACGCCACAAAAAGGCCTTGGCTGCAGCATCGGCGCGTGGCGATCTGGCCGAGATGATCAGCATGATAGATGGCTCCCCGAGCGAACCGCAGATCGCCAGGTGGCTGGCTCAGCTGAACCATGAGGAGGTGCTCGAACGGATGTCGCCGCTGCGGATGGCATTCGACTACGACCCCGAGGTCGAGCGGCACAATTTCGAAGTCCTGAAGGGTTGTCGAGATGCGGCGCTCAGGTTCGGGGACAGCGACGGGCCCCACGAGAAGTAAGCCAGGGTCCCCTAGTCGAGATGCCCGTTTTGGGACATAACCGCAGTTCAGCCCGCATGCACGCTTAAGTGTGCACTCCCCCGGGTCTACGTCCGTAAGTGGGTAAGTGGTGCGAGGTCAGCGTTTGCGTGGAAACTGCCAGTCAGAGAAGGCCGTGGGTGGCTTCTGGGAGTTGCTATCCGAGTCCATCCTCGTCGTTGCTGGCCAGCGGCTGAATTTGAGCACGAGCTTTTTTGGCTTGCAGGCGGTCGTCGCTCCCGTTCCTCGGCAGCTATGACCGTAGACTGAACCGCGTGCACATAGATCGCGTTGACGTAGAGCGGCTGCTTGGGTTCGAGAAACTGAGCATTGAGCTGGATCCGGAGCTGCAGCTGATTGCCGGGCCGAACAACGCCGGGAAGTCGTCGCTGCTGCGGGTGCTGGAGACCTTCTTCGCCAACCCGACAGGGTCGGATCTGCTGCGATTGAAGCCGCTGCACGAGTACTACGTGCAGGGAGGCCCCCGGATGATGTCGAGCGTCGTGGTGCACTTCGGGGGACTTGCCGAGGCCGAGCAGCAGCTGTTCGCCGACGCGGTTCTGAAGAACGGCACCTTCTGGATAAAGATCTCATGCTCAAGGGGCGGGAAGATCACCTACGAAGCGAGTCGCAAGTCTACCCGCGCGAGTGAGCTCTATAAGGCGGTACTGCAATCGTTCAGCTTCGTGAAGATCCCGTCCGTCCGCGTAAGCGAATCCGGGCAGGGCGAGAACGACCAATCGTTGGTCAGGCTGTACGAGACGCTCGAGGGCGTGCTCGTAAGATCGGGTGGCTCGCGCAGGAGTCAGTTGCAGAAGGAGTTCGAGGACGCGATCAAACCAGTTGAGGACCTTGTGCATAAGGTTCTGAGCGAGTCCATGGCCGCCGTGGCGACGGAGCTTCCGTTTCGGGAGCGTGAGCTTGGGATCGCCTTGCCTGATTCTAGGCATGCTCTTCGAGGGATGCTTCAAGAGGCAGTGATCACCAGCCGGGACGAGGTGGAGGTCTCGATCTCCGAACGGGGTACGGGCTTCCAGTCCGCGATGGTGCTCGGGATCCTTCGGTACGTGGCCTCTCGGAGCCAGCAGGCGGGTGGTAACGTGGTGTTCGCGATAGAGGAGCCTGAAGCCTTCCTCCATCCGCAGACGCAGCGGGCGATGGCAAAGATCCTACGGGACATCTCAGCAGGTGCGCAGCTGCTTGTGACTACCCACAGCCCCGTCTTGGTGGATTCATTCTCGGTTCGCCGCATCGTGCGGCTTCCGCTCAGTTCAGGTGGCACCACGTACACTGCGCGTCGTCAGGAGCTGTCAGAGGCGGAAGAGGGCCGGCTGACCAGGTACTGCGACGCAACAAATAGTGAGCTCGTCTTCGCCAACTCAGTTGTCCTTGTAGAAGGTCATGGTGACAAGCTCCTGATTGACCATCTTCTGGCTCGCATCACCGGCGGGGCGGGCGGCCATTACGCCATGGGTATCGCTGTCATCGAAGCGTCGGGCATTGACACGATCAAGCATCTCGTGGGTCTCGCGCAGTACTTCGGCGTGCGCGCCTACGTCATCACTGACAAAGACGGAGTGCACAAGCCAGGCGGCCAAGGCAAGCGAAAGTTGCTGGAGATCCTGAAAGCCAGAGATCCTGCTCCGTCCCAAAGTGAGATTCAGGCTTTGCACGGTTTGGCGGATACAACAGTATCGAACTTGAAGGATGCACTTGAGCAGCAGGCGAGTCTGAACCGCAGCCTTGCAATGTGGGATGCGTTCGTTCTGGCATCCGATCTTGAAGGCCTGCTGCTCGACACCATCGGTCAGAAGAAGCTCGCTGAGATGCTCGGACCAGCGGGCGAGAACGAGGTTGACCAGGCTGCGTCTGATAAATATGGGTCAGGGGTCACAGGCAAAGAGGACCTGGCGGCCTGGCTTGGCTCGAAGGGGTGGAACTCCACCGGCAAGAAGTCGGGGAAAGCCAAGCCGCACCTGCCGTCGGCTCTCCTTAGAGAGCACCTTGCCACACGCAAGAACGTCCCTCAGGCGGTTAAGCCGCTCGATGACTGGCTTCGCACAATTGTGAAGGATCACGAGCGGTCACCACTCTGAACATTTTTGTGGTGCCGGCTGCACGCATCAGAGTCGAGTTTTTGATCGCCACAACGAGGATAAGCCCGATGGATGTGTCGCTTATACCGGCCGCGTTTTTCACATTAACCACCGGCGTCGGCCCCAGCGCCCTCCAGGACCATGAGGAACTCCTGATTAGTTTTACCGCGAGTCCGAACTCTCTCGCCTTGGCCTGCACGGCCTTGTCACCTGAGACCACGGTCCACGTTGGGCCGAACAGCGTCGCGGCGTCTCTGCGTTGGCCGTCCAGTGTGCTGGCGACGACCAAGGGGTCTGCGTTGCCGAGGTTGGCGTATAGATCCACGAGCTTCGTGTCGCCGACGGGCACCGACGCCATTACCTCGGTGAGCAGTGCGAGGACGCTCGCGGTGGTTGGACATTCGAGGTGCTTCAGCTCCTCGATGTCAGGGAACCCCTCGGCCTCGTGGAGTACCTCGCTTGGAATGCGGCAGTGCTGTTTGAAGAAGTCGCTGCCTCGGTGCTCGCGGTTGACCACCGACAGGGCGTTGTTGTCGATCACGTACACGTACCCGTAGCCGTTCATCGGAGAGCCTCGCGGAAGTCGTTGATCTGGTGGGGCTTGATGTGGCGCAGGCATACGACCCGACAGAATTCCCTCTTGGAGATCTGCCCCGCGTCCAGCACTTCGAGCATCCGCCGCGAGAGCTCGCGCCCGTTGTACTTGCGCACGGCATTGACGGCCTTCGGTTGCCGCGCCTGCGTCTTCGCGCGCTGCGCGTATTCGCGTCTCAGCTCCTGCAGATGGGAAGCAGCCACTTCGGGGGTGATCATCCCGAGCCGCATCGCCCGCACAGCCATTGCGCTCGGCGTTACCTTGAATACATCGGCACCGGCCCTCACGTCATCCAACGAGGATTTGTATGCGGGCGCGCTTCATGGCTGCTTCCCACCGTCGCTGCGTTTCCTCCTCCTTGAGGCGGGCTTGCTCGCGCTTCCACTCGTTTTCCAAATGCTGAATTTCGATCTCACGAAGGATGCCCGGCAGGGCGGCGTCGAGTTGCTGGCGCTTGCCGTCGCGAAACCGCTCCTGACGCCCGTTGGTTGAGTATTTTTGTGTCAAGTCCAGCTGGAGCCGACCCGTTGATACGAAATCGGTGTTGTTGACAAGCGTCCAGGACTGGTTGCGGGGGTTGTATTTGGGGATGTATGGCCGTGCGGCGCCGCCGTTCGGGGGGAGCTCCCGCATTGACAATGGAACAGTGGTTGTGCCGATCGTGATGGCGATGTCGCCATCGAGAGTTGTGGGTCTCCGAGTGTCGGTGCGTTTGTGGCTCGACGGCAGTGTGACCTCATAGCCACGGCCTGTGCTTTCCGTGGCCAGTGCGTGCAACAGCCTGGCTGCACGGGCGACGTGCTCTTTCGACACCCCGGATGTGCAGTCCCGGAATACTTTGGCGACCGGGTGGTGCTTGCCCACCGAGTCCGGAATCGGGACCGGTCGCTCGTCGACATCATCAGGGAAATGACGCGCCCAACGCGCCTCGTACTTTGGTCGCTGCCACGACCCGACGCTGGTTATCTCGAGCTTGTAGCCTTTCGGGCGCAGAGCTGACTTCATGACGTCACGGATCAGGGCATCGTTTGCTGCCGCATGCTGGTAGCCGCCGTCGACCTCCAGGACGCCGCCGGCGGCAATGAGCCTCTCTATGAAGAGTTCGGCTTCAGATTGGCGGGTGTGGTTGTTGGCATCGGAGTCATTGATACTCTTGAGCAGCTCCACACCTTGCTGGGTGATCTTGGCGGTCCAGGTCGGACCCTTGCCTGTAATGGTGATGTATCGATCGTCCGCCAAGGCTCGGGCGGCTATCCGATGCGAGTAGCCTTCGAAGGTGCTGCCCGGGCAGCCGTCATTGACCCATTTCAAGACTTTGGAGTGTAAAACGCTGAGTGGCTTAGGGTGCTGTGGCAAAGGAATGTCCAATCAGTAGGTCCGGGCGCATAGCCGCGTCCAGAACCAAGGATCGACTCAGTCGTCAGAGGATTTGACCTGCGGCTTCTGAGAATAGCCAATTCTTGCAGCGTTATCTTCGTCGCGCCGCCAAAGATAGTAGGGAAGAAGTCGCATCTGGCGCTTGCGGCGGTCGTCTACCAGCCATGCACCCAGGCAATTCCTTGCATGGCCAAGATACGTAGTGCCGATGTCCCACCAGTATCTGTCGAAAGGATGCGCAGGCTTTTCTCCAGCTGTCGGGTCGATGGCTCCGCATGCAGGAGGACCGAAAAAATGGGCCATCGCTTGCCGCACACTGACTCGGACGTGCCTTGCCCCGGTGGGGAGCATGGGTTCCCAACGTAGGCATTCACGCTCGAAGTTCTGCATGACAGGGCTAATCTCGGAGCTCGGCGGCATCTTGGTGTCAGCATGCTCCACGAGAGCCACGACGGCACCCAGGGCTTCCGCCACGTTCTCCACGGCACGTCGCCGGGCAGCCTCAGGCCCTCCACGACGCTGGAGAATCTCCCCGCGGATCAACGCAACTACCGACATGACGACAGCGGCCACCGCAACCCAAAACCCAGCATCCATGAGGCGACTGTAATCTACAGAGGCTTGGGGGCCGTAGACCCCGGTCAAGAACTCGCTTCCCATCGATAAAACTGTCGGGAGGGGCCGGATGGGAGCATGAGCCCATGCTGAATGATGACGAACCTGCCGCGCTCATCGAAGTCGGCACGGAGCCGAGGAGCATCGAGTTCAAGGGTCAAGACCCCCTTCACCCAAACCCAGGTCATTCCCCACAGAAAACTCGTTTTCAAGCTGGTTACACGGCATGGAGACCAATGGAACGGAGGATGGTAGAGACGGTGGGGTTGTTCTTTGCTCGGGTCAGAACGTCTGCTTGTTGGATCGTGTTCAACAAGAGATCATCGTTAATCTGCCGGAGGTAGCGGCGATCGCTCCAAGGCGCATCGGAACGGACCAGACCAAGCACTGCTTCCAGATCGGGGTGTGCGACTACTATCGAAGCCGCGATACCGTCGACAGCCCCTGCAACAGCTTCGCGCAGGTCGCTCTCGATGCGAGGCTTAAGCCCATCGCCGTCGACAACCATAGTTATTCCGCCAACACCGTCGAATTCAGTTGCTAATGCCTTCGCCAGTGGGACCATGTTTCCCGGGCCACCGGCAGGCAGAATCGTTACGGGTCTGGTGTCGCCATACTCTTTCCGAATCATCTCGAGCACCCGAGCGTCGAAGCGTCCCTCGACCAAAACAACCTCCTGTCCGGGTTGCCCTGGATGAGCGGGAAACTTACTAAGAGGAAAGAACGGAGTCCCGAACTCTCCAGCCGCTCTTAGTTTGAGGTTGATCGCTTCGGCAATTGTCATGTGGCCATCGACAACCATCCTGATGTCGTCCCCGTCCATCAGGATGAGACTCAGTTCTTTTCCAGCAATCAAGGCATCAACGGCGTCAGTACTGAAGCCACCCATGCTCGCAAACAAGCCGAGGGTGCCGACGAGTTTCCCGTCCACCTTGCCCCGAAACTGGTAGAGGCTGGAGGCAGGGTGTGCGTCCGCAGTCCATTTCGCTTCAAGGAGCATCGTACGGCCGTGTAACCAGAAGGACCCGTCAATTTCTTCGCCCTTTGGGCGGTAGCCTAGCCGCGGTTCCAATCCTGACTCGTCGAACATGCCATGGAGGATCCGTTCAAACTCGCGACCACGCGCAGCTTTCGCGGGCCCTGATGCTGTCGGAAGAAGCTCGTCAGCTTTCTTGAAGGCGGCGCGCCAGTTGTAGTCAGCCGGAAGTCGTTTTGAAGTGGCATTCATACCTCTCTTCTTACAGCAATGGCGCCCCAAACTATTTCGATGACATCAGCAGAGAGTCGCGGCGGGAATATTCCGCGTAAACGATGGTGAGGGGTTCAGAGGTGGCGTCGATGGGTCATAATCGTTGCCGTACAACCCAATCGGCAATCGAACCCCGTCGAAAGACAGTCATACCTCGGGATACGTTCACTTCCGTCATTGCCCGGCGTGGAACCGTAATAGACGTTCAATGCGCTTGGAGCCCGGCGGCCACCAGTTCGTAAAAGTCGGCGCAAGTCCGGCAGACTTGTGGCAGGTGACTTATGAGCCGCGAGAGACGACTTGAGGCATGACCGCCACAACGAAATCTGGGGGAGAGATGGACGTCCGGACGAACGGCGAGTACTTGGACTTTCTTGCGAAACGCCTCGACGAGTTCTCGAGGACGTTCGAGGAGTTCATGACGCACCACGTAGAGAACTCCGGGTTCGGGGGTATGGCCGTTGGGATGGCTCCTGCTGTCTTACCGAAGGACAGCCCTGACAAGGCACGCGTCCGGGTGCTCACTGATGAGCTGAACCGCCTCGCCGGGGCGCTTATGGATCTCAGCGGCGTCACCGGCGTCCGACTCGCAGTCCAGGGAGCCGGGGTACTCGACCCCTTCGTGAATTGGCAGAGGATGCTCGAACCAAAGCCGCTGCTCGACGCCCCTGTCGTTCGGGGCTGCTGCCTCCAAGCCGCAGGTCGGCTGGAGGGTCTCAAGGCGAAGGCCGAGGCGCTCTCATCGCCGACGATCGAGCCTTCGCTCTTGCATCCTCTGGTGTGGGCCGCAGCCCAACGTCTCTGGAACGATGGCCACCTCCGGCAAGGAGTTGCAGCTGCCGCGGAAGCCCTCAGCGGCCAAATGAAGCAGCTCACGGGTCGGAACAACGCAAGTGACACTTCTCTGTGGCAGCAGGCGTTCGCCGCCGCCGAGCCACAGGAGGGCAAGCCCCGGCTGCGCTGGCCCGGCGACCCGGACGACCAAGATGTCAAAACTATGCAGGCCGGCCTGCTGAGCTTCGCGCCCGGTGTCAACATGGTGATCCGGAACCCGGCGACACACGTCGCAGAAGACTTCACCGAGCAGGATGGACTCGAGCAGCTCGCGACACTGAGCGTCCTCGCCAAGTTCTTGGACCGGTGTGTAGTTGTGTCCGTCGACGGGGCGACCACCTCTCCGGCCGAGCACGTGTTTCCGGAGCAACCCGGCGAAGCCAAGTTTTTTGCCGGGGAAAACGGCTAGATCGACATGGCTGTAAAAAAAGACCTCTCCGCTTCCGCGCGAGGGATGCTGAAGAAGGTGAAGCGACGCTACATGGAGTCGCGGGACTTCAATGGGCTGCATGTAACTACCACCCGAAACTCACGCGACGAGATCGAGGCAGCGGTCGAACTGGCAAATGCCGGTCTGATCGAAGTCGTTGGCCCAAGCGACTACATGAACATCCACATCCGTCCCTGGCCTTCGCGGAGGACCATAGCCGAGCAGATCGAAGAGCTTCGCGAACTCTGCGATGACGATTACGGGGTCTGTCTCTACCCCAAGATGAAAGCGTTGAAGCGAATGAAGCTGCCCGAAAAGTTCGAGGACGCACCCTTCGCCAGGGCCATGGCGCGCGGCAGGTCCACCTTGGAGCTCGCGTTCTTCAGCTCGGACGTGCTCGAGGGCTACCGCAACGATGCCCGATACCGGTTCGGCATGGGCGACTTCGGAATCAACTTCGGGCTGTCCGACGAGGCGTACGACGACGAGGACCAACCGAAGAAGGACAGAGTCGGGCTTATACACCTCGGCTTCGCTTACGACATGCGCCAGTACGACCCGGAAGTCCCGGACTCCCCGATAGTCCGACGCGTCGCCGCCTTCTACGGCGACTTGGACGACCTGACGCCCGAGCACCAGCAGCGCTGGGCGAGCTTCCAGGTCCACGAAGAGGGAAACACCCCTCACCCGGTTTGGTACGCCTCGCAGATGGGCCACTGGCCGGACGGCATCGGACCGTTCGCCCGCCTCGCCCAGGAGATCAAGGCCATCAGCGACCTCTTCGAGAACGTGTGGGCCACACGTCTATTCCGGTCCCACGATCTGCCCGACGACTTCGGGTGGATCCTCCGGGCCGACCAGCGGGAATGGGACCACTTCATTCACTCGTTCGACAAGCTCCTGTCAGACAACATTGACGGCGCGGCACTCGACAAGGCCAGGGTTCCACGGGTCAACGAGAAAAAGGAGCGTCTCGGAACCCTAAGCCGGCTTGAGCTGTTCATGACGATGAACCATGTGAACGCCCATGCTGCGAAATGGGCGCTGAAGCCTCTACGGGAGGTTCGCATGGCGCGGCAGAAACCCGCCCACGCGCTGCGCACCAACGTGACAGACCGCACCTTCATCCGCAAGCAACGGGACCTTCTACACGACGTCAACGAAGTACTGATCAACATCCGCCAATGGCTATCCAGCCACCCGGAGAACCGAGACTGGAAAGAGCCCTGGCCCGACGCCAAGGACTACCCGCTCTGATGGTGACAACTTCGCTCCCCGGTGTCGGCGAGCTGAATTCAAACGCTCCGCTGCATCCAAGATGATTTCTCGGATCGCGGCCTCCGTTAGGTAGTCTTCGACATAAGCGTGCCCCACCGGGCCGCCCGGTTTTGCGTGCGCGTCATGGGCACCTGCTGTTCCCCGTTATGTAGCCTTAACAGGAGCCAAATGGCCAAGGACCTAGGGGAGAAATGCGCGCAGGTAAGACTGAAGTAATCGGGACGCCGGGCCAGTCCGCCGTCAAGGGTCAGTTCGAAAAGCTTCGCTGGGGTGCCAACCCTAATCCCGATCACGATCTGGGTACGGACCTTTGGCTGCAGCCGCGAGACGAGCGAAGGTTTGAACTCAACACGGTCGCAGGAGCACGGGTCACGACCAGCGAAACCAAGGGTCCAAACACTTATTTCGGCAGCCCGGAGAGCGACGCCGACGGGAAAATCCTTGGGTGGTGGTACTACGAATCGGCCAAGAAAGACCACTTCGACTACTGGACTCGGCACACCGCTCCCCATTTCCTGATTCTTCATGACCTGGAAACAGCGGAATCGTACTGGGTGCATGTAACGAGTGAAAGATTGGTAGCGGCAGGATCAGGCAAGAAGATCTTTATCCCTGTGCATCAGCTTGTTGACGAAGCGCATAACAGGGAACTGATCGAGGTCGCAACGAGCGGAAGGCCGCACATTCCATGGGAGGGGAGCGCCTGGGGCGGTGCGCAAACGCTCGCTGCCGGCGATCTTCTCAGGCACGCACTGATAGTGCCCAGGCTGGTGGCACCGCACCGAAATGACCTCCCGAAGGCCTTCCAGCCCGAGCAGGCGGTTGCTGCCCTTGTGCTACTCAGACAGACAGATCTTGAGAACAAAATGCCCGATGCCAGCGCGCGTACTAAGTCGAAGTTGTGGGGTTGGGCGTTCGTCACGGCTCTCGAATCGTACCTGAGGACCGAGGAGCCGGCAGCGTTTAAAGATGCGTTGGACTCGGCCGAAAAGGCTTCGGACAAGGTGGCTGCAGTCTGCACATGGGCCACAGCTCTTCTGGAACGTGCAGAAGCGTCTACTGCCCTTGCCTTGCTGAACAAGGTCCTCGCCGACGACGACGCCTCACCGCAGGACCATGTTTGGCTGTTAGTCCAACGTGCAAGGTGCTTGAACGAACTGGGCCGGCGCGACGAAGCCAAAAAGGTCGCACTGGAAGCACTCCAGGGCAGGAATTCCGCGCCCGATGACCCAACCTTGACTGCGCTGTGTGGGGCAGCTTCCTGGATCGTCTTCTCGTCTTCGCCATTTGGCGCTAGGAGCTTCTCAGACGTCATAACAGGAAGCGATAATATCGCATCTTGGTGGAGGACACAGGTTACGGCTTGGGGGCTGTCCTCGAACTTTGAGGAGCAGTTCAGCACATGGTCCCGAGACTCAACCCGTAGAGTCGGCTTCGAAGACGCAGCCTGGAATCACTTGCGCGCCAGCTCTCTCATCGCGGGTCTGATCGGCGACCAATCAAGCTGGAACCATTCATACGCCAGACTTGCGAAGCTTCAGTTAATGCGCACGGGCAACGAATCAGAGGTATCTGAGGTGGCCCAATCACTGACGATGCTGCGCTGGGCCGGCGATCACAAAGCCCTCAGGGATGCAGTTCGTCGAGTCGTCCTTGAAGGTCCCGCGGAAGCCGCCCGGTCAGCCAGTGAGGCCGTGAAACTCGCAGAATCAACAAAGACGACCATACGTTCCAACATGGCACTGCTGAAGTCAGCCGCAGACGTCCTGACGCCTGATATTGCAGACTCGACCGCTAAATGGTGTATGAAGTTCCTTTCGGACTTGCCTGCTTTTGGCGAGTTGTATTCGCCGGGATACCACGTCCCCATCGAGCTTCTCGGACTTTTAGCTCCAGTGGTCCCCGCCCTAAGTGAAACCGGGCGAAATGAGCTCCTGGAGTGGCTTGCTGCATTACCGGAGCAGCCCGACCATTTGATTGCCCAGACTTACGGCTCAGTTTTTCGCTGTTGCCGACAGAGTCGCGGGTACAGCAGACATCGAAAAGCTCGTTGCACGGCCGGCCGGCGACCACGCAGCCCTCACTCAGGTGATCGACAAGCTTCGTGCACGAGATGACACTGACTACCGCCTAAGCCTACTGAAGGACATCGAGAAGGGTGATCACACCGCACTAAGCAGGTTTGGCGACGTGGAGTCGCTAACCGAACCCGCTGTCCGAGGAATGCTCGAAACGTTGGCCAGCGAGGTCAGGCATGTTACTGCTATGGCCGGCGGGCTGGCGTACGACGATGGCGGGAACTCCGTCCGCACGCTCGTTCTACTCAACCTCTGGCACCCCAAGCTTGCCCTGTGGGAACCATTCTTGGAGTTCCTCGAAGAGTCCCGTGTGTCCAAGGACGATCTCGTGGGCTGTTTGTCCGTGCTAGGGCGTGCATCACTCAAGATCACGGCAGACAGCGAACGGCTCGCCGCGCCCCTTCGCCGCCTCATGACGGAAAAAGGCGGGGAGGGTGAATGGCTCTTTGGCGAGTGGGCGGATGTTCGTGGTCTGGCCGCTGAAGCCCTGTTTGCGGTTGATCCAGATTCTGTGACTGAAGAAGACATATGGACGCTCATGCGCGGCAGCTCCGGGCAGCAGCACTCCGCCGCACGCATCATCGCTCGGCGGGAAAAGGCCGAAGAATTTGGACTGCTCGTAGCGCTATCCGCATCGGATGACACAAGTACCAGGGCTATTGTGGCAAACAGACTTGCCGGCTGGGTTTCTCGTGGCATCGCAGGGGCCAGGGCTTCTGCTTTGTTGAATACAATGCTGGACAGCGGTGGGACCGAGTTGCCCCGGGCCGTGGTCGCGCACGCTCAAGGGGCTCCGAAGGATGACGGCATGACGCAGATCATCGATCGCTATAAGGACCACCTCTCGGCGACGGTGCGAAATGCGATTCGCAGTATTCAGGAGCGGGCCGAACCGGAAGTGAGCTAGGGCCTGGCGCGAGTACCGTCGGCCCTTATGTCCGTACTCGGGAATTCACGCAGTGCGGCCGCTACGGCTCTGACCGCTGCCGGGACTTCTGTCCAGGGCCGGCCCCTCCCGTGTCAGGTCGGCTTCCGATTGGAGGGTTTGGTTGTTGGCATCGGAGTAATCGATACCCTTGAGCAGCTCCACACCCAGCTGTGTGATCTTGGCGGTCCAGGTCGGACCCTTGCCGGTAATGGTGATGTGTCGATCGTCCGCCAAGGCTCGGGCCGATATCCGATGTGAATAGCCGTCGAAGATGCCATCCGGACAGCCGTCATCGACCCATTTCAAGACATTGGACTGTAAAACGCTCAGTGGCTTAGGGTGCTGTGGCAAAGGAATATCCCATCCGGATCGGTGCATGGCGCAATAGTAGCGTCCAGAACCAATGAACGACTCAGTCGTCAATGGGTACGACTGCAGGCTTTTGAGAATAGCCAACTCTGGCAGCGTCGTCTTCGTCGCGCCGCCAGAGATAGTACGGAGCAAGTCGCATCTGGCGGCTGCGGCGGTCGTCTATCAGCCAGGCACCCAGGCAATTCCTTGCGTGTTCCAGATAGGTCGTGCTGATGTCCCACCAGTATCTGTCGAAAGGATGCGCAGGCTTTTCTGCAGCTTTGGGGTCGATGGCTCCGGATGCGGGAGGACCGAAACAATGGGCCATCGCCTGCCGCCCACTGACTCGGAGGTGCCTTGCTCCGGTGGGGAGTATTGGTCCCCAGCGTAG
The DNA here is from genome assembly GCF_004028095.1 of Paenarthrobacter ureafaciens. NCBI lineage: Bacteria > Bacillati > Actinomycetota > Actinomycetes > Micrococcales > Micrococcaceae > Paenarthrobacter > Paenarthrobacter ureafaciens. The sequence continues at coordinate 62,895 of NZ_SBHM01000010.1, forward strand.
GCATTCACGTTCGAAGTTCTGCATGACAGTGCTGATTTCAGTGCTCGGCGGCATCTTGGTGTCAGCATGCTCAATGACAGCCACGACGGGACCTAAGGCTTTACTACATTATCCACGGCGCGTCGTCGGGCAGCCTCAGGCCCTCCACGGCGCTGCTGAATCTCCCCGCGAATCAAAGCAGCTGCCGATATGACGACAGCGGCGACCGCAACCCAGAACTCAGCATCCATGAGGCGACTGTAATGGACGGAGGCATACGGGCCGTGGACTTCGGTACAACAAAGCGCGTCCCATCGATAAAACCAATTGAGCCTATGCGTGGCTTACTGTCTGCGAGCCGACGCAGCATGCGGACCGCGCAGTACTGGCAGCCAGCATGCCTGTAAACCCCATCCATGGGAATGCCGAGATATTTCGCAAAAGCGTGATGTTCCCCGGCTTGCAATGCGTTCCCGTCGGCAGCGTCATATTTTGTCTCGCACAATGTCGTCGGCGCAATTTAGTGGCGCGGGCGTGTTGATTCTGTTGAGATGTGTTTTGGGCGGTACCGCCGGGCATTCTCACAATTGTTTTGTTACCAGCAGGAGATGGGGCCTCATTCGTTGCGAGGGAAAGCAGGACACGATGTGGATCGTTGACCAGATACAGTCTGCCGGGATCGCCTCCCAGCTCGCTGAACGCGGTTTCGTCCGCCTCGCACTAGGCGCGGATCGGAACCGAAGATTCACCGAACTGATCCAATGGGCAATGGCGGAACTGCGGGATGCTAATGCGCTCCGCCCCGAGGTATGCGTCCCCGGCGATGTTGGCGGACTGGGATCAGGCTTCCACTATTTCGCCACGAACGACCCCAACGGCCGGCCGTCCACCCATGATGGTCAAGTCTCGGGATTACGTCACGTTCAGACATGGGACCATCGCGCTGGAACGAACCCCTTGCGACCGGAGGTGGGTGCGCCGGTAGCAACGCTCGATGAGGCCGCGCGAATCCTGGGCGATCTGGCTGGGACGGTGTCACGAGCCCTCGCGTCTGAGCCGGAGCTCGACTTCGCCCGTCGCTTCCTCGAGGACACTGACCACGACGGCGTGATTCTCCGCACCAATATTTCGCGAGGCAACGAGGAGGAAGGCGTGCCGAAGAAATCGTCGTCCACTAACACGCGTCACATTTGGCATACAGATGCGACACTCTGGACCCTCCTGTGCCTGCAAGACTTCGCGAAGCAGCCACAGGGAGTTTCCGCGACTGACAGACTGGTGTACGAGACGAAGGAGGGGCGCGTGGAACAAGTTGAACCCGAGGCTGGACACGTGGTCCTGTTCCCCGGCCGTCATCTTGCTGCTTTGATGGACGTGTCACCACCACTGCTTCCATGGCGCCACGCCGTCGTGAGTCGAGCTTACTCAGAACGTACCGTTGCGATGCTCAGGATCGGTTTTGATCCCGGGGCGTCGGAACTTAGGTATGAAAGTGGCCGCCGACTTGTTACGCGCGAAGGTGTGGACGTCGGATCGGGAGCGGCATTCTACAACCATCTGCAGGCCCTCCAGGGCTCTCCGTTGATTCTAGAGGGGTCACCCAGCCCACGTTATGGGCACCGCGGAGTGGTCAAAGACTTTGAGCTGGTCGACGCATGATCGGGACATTGGGCCTAGGCACCTGGGCGCTGGGCGGACCCTACGAGTTTGGCTGGGGGCCGGTCGATGACAACAGATCGATGGACCTTATCCGGTCCGCTCGCTCGCGTGGAGTGACGTGGCTGGATACCGCACCCGCTTACGGGACAGGGCATGCAGAAAGAGTGGTTGGGCGAGCCATTCGGGATCTGCCACCGGATGAGCGACCGGCGATCTTTACTAAAGTTGGCCGCGTCTGGACCGACGAGTCGCCCGGCTCAGTATTCACTGACTTGCGACCAGCTAACTTGCGGGGTCAGATCGAGGCAAGCCTCAGCCGTCTGGGCGTTGATAACGTTGCCTGCATTCAGGTTCACCGGCCGGACCGCGAATCGTCCACGCCCCTTGAACAGACATGGGAACAACTCGCTCAGTTAGCCGAGGAAGGTTACGCCTCCGCCTTGGGTTTGTGCAATGTGTCCGATGACGAGTACCGGCGGTGTGCGGCGGTCCGCCATGTTGACTATGTCCAACTTCCGGCCAGCCTTGTGCGCCCGCCTGACGAGCGACTGCTGGACGCGTGCGCGGGACTCCGGACGCGGACACTGGCGTTCTCCCCGCTGGGATCAGGATTGTTGAGCGGACATTTCAGTCCGGAGCGGCTCGCGCCGGATGACTGGCGTGCCAGGAATCGATTCTTTGCGGGAGAATACCTCGCTCAGGCCGAGAGGATCGTCGACGAGCTTCGGTCGGTCGCTGACGAGGTGGACGCAACGGTCCCGGCGGTGGCAATCGCCTGGGCGCTGGCGGATGACCGGATTTCGTCCTGCATCGTCGGAGCCCGAACGTTGAACCAGTTGGACGGCTGGGTCGGGGCGGCTGGAATAGAACTCACCCAGGAGCAGCGCGAGAAGCTGAGCAAGGCGCTCTCGGATTGAATACGGTGGGGCTTCGCCGCACACCGGTTGAGGGGGACGCGGCCCAACGGTCACTGTTCACTCATCTTGCGGCTACGGAAGAAACGTTACGTCGGTTCCTGCGAACCCTTGACCCGACTGCCGACTGTGTCATCACGCCGGCTGCCGATGTTGGACCGCCCTATGACGCGCTCCGGCTTTGGGGAGGTTTCGCCACTGGCTGCGTGGTGCAGTGGGACTGCTCTGTTCCGGTGGTTCCGGTCGACGTGACGATGAATATCGATACCACCAGCGTCTTTGATTTGGCCGGTGATCCCGGTCCGATTCTTAATGCTGCGGCGGTGGAGTCCGCGCGACGCACCATCGTCGAAGAGTCCAGCTATCTTTGGAACTTCGACTCCGGCAATCACTTCATCTCGCTCACGCGGTCGGACGCTGGGTGGGCGCTGGTCCTGCACAGCAACGAGAAGGAGTTCAAGGATCAGTACAACGGGCTGTTTCCTCGCTCAGGGACGTGGTACGCCAAAAACATCCGGGAGGCCGAGGGGCCACGGCCGATGCGCTTCCTTGTCGGGGAAGACGCGCTCACTTTCACCGAGCTATCGGAAATGTTGGTGCCCTTCAATCGGCTCCGGCATCGCCTTATTGCCAGACTTCTCCTAGACGGTGCCAGCGATGTGACGGGTGAGTGGCATAAAGAGCACTACTTTATGCCCACTAAATCATCTGCGGCCATTGGCGCGTTCCTATGCGAACCTGGGGAACCTGTGTTGGTGTTTAGTACAGTGGGCCGCCCATTGATGTGGTTCGAACCAGCCACTGGCGGATCGAACGTTACCAGCTGGGCGGATCGCCGGGATGCGCTCGTGGTCCCCCACGGTTGGGGGATGACGGCCGATCCGTTTGATGTGACGGTCCAGCGCGACGCTCTATTTGTCAATGGTTGCCGTCTGGACCCGGCACCTGGCGTTAGCCTGTTCGAGGGACTCGGCATCCGCCCCCGCGTATTCGAGAGTAACCAGGCATTTGCTGAAGCGATATCCTGGCACACGCCGGGTCAGATCGTAAGTGAATTGACGCAAATAGAATCCTATTCCAGACACGGCGCATTGCGTCACGTTCATCGTTAGGAGGCTTTCTTGGAATCTCGCCCGGCTCCGGATACTTCACGCTTAATTGCTCGGGGGGCGCTCGTGGTGGGGGTGCTGGCTGCCATCATAGCAGTCGGACTGATCCTCGTAGACATACCCGCCGACAACGCCGCCGCGCGGCTCATTCCCGCGATCGTTTCCGCGGTTTCACTCATTCTTTCGGCGGTGATCTTCTTGGCAAACCACCGCACAAGATCAGTACGCGACAGGAAATCTCACTCGATCGTGGCATCCGGCACGCGTTCGGTGGCTGCGGGTAGGGATGCAGTGGGCAACGCCGTCGGGTCCGGAGCGTCAACCACCACCAAGCGCGCCGGTGGGAAAGCGGTGCCGGGTACTGTTCCGTCCCAGCTGGATGTCACAGCCAGTGGCAAGGACGCGGTGGCGGCCGGCCGCGACGCGACGGACAATGCGACCGGGGACTCGAGCACCGCATCGTGAGCCGACGCGGGGGCGCCCGAGACCCTGACCGGCCCGAACCACCCGAGCCTCATGTCATGGCCACTGGCAAGCGTTCGGTTGCGGCCGGTCGGGATGTACGGGGCAATGCCATAGGCAACCACAGCAATGTCGTCAACATCGACACGTTCGTGCTTGAGCTGCCGACCGATCCCGGTCGGGCACGGTTCCTTCCGTCGCCGGTAGTCACGGGACTGACCGTTCGCCCAATGCTTCAGGATGCCCTTGTTAATGCGATTCTCATGGCATCGCCGGGTGGGCTCTTGGCGCTCGACGGCGTCCCGGGCGCGGGCAAGTCATCACTGGCAGCGCTTGCTTGCCGTGATCCCCGCATCGTAGAGCACTTTGAGAGCAGGATTATTTGGCTGACGGTGGGTCAGTCCCGCGTGGGTCCGGACCTGGCCGAGTACCTCGGCGATGTCTGCGAGCTATTGGGGCGACCACGTCCCGCGACGTCCGATCCGCTCCTCGCCGGGGCCGCGCTTGGTGAGGTTCTCGACGACGTAGGCAATGTTCTGTTGGTCATTGACGACGTCTGGTCTTCAGAGCAGACGGAGCCGTTCCTGCGAGGTGGCGCCTCCTCAGTGCGGGTCTTTACGGCCAGAAGCACCGGTCTGGTGCCGGGGGCGACCCCAATTGGTGTTTCTGCCATGACCCACGGCGAGGCGCACGAGACGCTGATGCGCGATGTACCACCTGGTCATGATTCTTTGGCGGAGGCACTTGTCAAGATCGCTGATGGTTGGCCGCTGGTCCTCGGACTCCTTAACGCGGCGTTGCGGAATGTAATCCGTTCGGGCATGGCAGGGGCGGAGGTGGAAGCCTGGGTACTCCATATCGCGCAGCATCCAGGCGCGTACTCTGTGGGCGGGGAAACGAGTTCGACTTTTGCCCGGGCTGTGGAGGCGAGCATTAGGCTGCTGCCCGAGGATGCCCGCCGCCTTTGTCTTGAGCTAGGGATATTCCGGGACGACGTCCCGGTTCCGGCAGCGGCAGTAAAGTCGCTCTGGGCACGGACTGGCGGCCTTCAGGACGAAGCTGCGTTGGCTCTGATGTTCCGCCTTATCGACCTGCGGCTCGTCGAGCCGGTGTCAATAGAGGGCGTCACGTGTTTGTCGCTACACGATCTGATGCGCGGCTACTTCCGCGACACCCTGGGGTCCACTGCACTCACCAAAGCCAACCAAGAGCTGGTCGATGCGTGGAGGGATGAACTGCTCGGTGACGACACTGCGGCTTGGTGGAGCATTGACGAGGCCCAGGCATTTGTAATTGAGCATCTACCTTGGCACCTCCGTTCCGCCGACCGTTCTGATGAGCTCGAGATTCTTGCCATAGACCTGCGCTGGATCGAAACTCAAGTACGCAGCCTCGGCTCCGCGGTGCCCTGCATTGCGACCCTGAAGGCGTGCACGGGCTCGTTCGCCGTTCCACTCGCTGATTTCCTCAGGGCCAACCTCCACGTGCTGCGCCCTGATGCCCGCCCCGTTCTGGCGTCGACCCTGCTTGGCCGCGTCGGCCAGCACGAAGGACTGGAGGAGCTTGCCAACCGGCGTCAAGAGAACCTTGATGAGCCGGCCGCGTTGCCGGCATGGCGGTTACCGGACCTGCGACTACGCGATGCTTTGCAGCACTATGGGGCCATCGGGGACTGCGCAGTATCTCCAGACGGCCAGTTGCTGGCGACGGCCTCCGATGACGGACTGGTGCTGATCTGGCAGGCAGGAAGGATGCTTCCCGTACAGTCACTGGGCGGCCACCGCTATCGTGCACGGGCATGCTCGTTTTCCCCCTCGGGCGAGTACCTCGCGTCGACAGGCATGGACGGAACCCTACGTCTGTGGCACGTGGCAACCGGCCGACAGGAACGTGTTTTGGGTGACCGGCGCGGCCGGATGTTGGGTGTGGGCTGGTCGGCTGACGGCAGTCAGGTAGCCGCAGTGGACACCCTCGGCAGGGTGACGGTCTGGGATGCGGCCAGTGGGACAGCTATGACACAGGTTGAAGTCCCTGGGGTGCCAATGTGGTCGTGCCTCTTCGCAGCCGAGGACAAGGAAGTTGTTGCCTGCGGCGAGGATGGAGTGCTCCGGAGTTGGGACATTGCTGATGGTACGCTACGAAGCGCCCTGACGGTGCACGCTGCTCGTCTGCGCTGCGTGACAGCATCGCAGGACATGAAGTCCCTGGCCGTCGCAGGGAACGATGGATTCGTGGCGCTGGTCGATGCGGGCGCCCTCCGCGGAGATCGGCCTGTGCTGCGCCGTGTGCTGTCCGGCCATGATCGTCGGGTCCGTTGGTGTGCGTTCTCGCCAGACGGTGCACTCCTGGCATCGGCCGGTGAAGACCGCACTGTCCGGATCTGGGATGTTGCTTCCGGCAAGGAAAAGCACTTGCTGACAGGGCATACAGACTGGGTCGGGGGCTGCGTCTTCGACCCTTCGGGGTCCGTGCTCTTTACATGCAGCGGGGACGGGTCGGTTCGGACCTGGGACGTATCCAACGGAGCGAACCTCAGCCTTACCGTTGGCCCGGTCGTCGCTACCGAGAGCTGTGTGGTGCTGCCCGAGGGCGAGGTGCTAATCGGACGGGCCGATGGGGATATGGAACTCCTCAGAGCCTCCGACGGCGAGCCGTTGGCACGTTGGCACGCCCACCAAGGAAGGATTTTTGGAGTCGCCGCCGGCCAGAACGGCTTGGTAAGCGGCGGCGCCGACGGTCGGATCCGGACATGGACCGGCGGGGGTCGCATGATCCTCGAAGTGCACGCTGACGCAGATCATCGGGTGATGCAGGTGGCAGCCAGTGGAACTCGAGTCGGATTCGTTACGGAAGGTCGCGAGGTGGGCGTCTTTTCCACGGACTCGCCGGAAGTCAGCCGCGTCCTGCGGGCACATGAAGGACATGTTCTCGGCTGCACGTTTTCATCGGACGGCAGAGTGTTCGCAAGCGCAGGGGACGATGGCAGCCTCGGGCTGTGGGATGCCGTCAGCCTCAGTCTGCTGAGTCGGCTCAAGATTGAACAGGACGCCGCGTTGTGGAGCGTGGACTTCGCGCCAAACGACTTGATGTTGGTCGCCTCGGGAGAGCCCAACGGCGTTGTGGCGACTTGGGACCTCTCCGCGGGGAACGAAGCATCCTTCGAAGCAGGCGGGGGACGGGTCAGCAGCTGCGCTATCGATCCGTCGAACACGTGGGTAGCTTCCTGCAGCGAGGATGGACTGCTGGCGGTTTGGGACCTCCGGTCACGTGCGTTGGTGACTGGTACCCGGGTAGCAGCCCCGCTCAGGCGCGTGACATGGGTCCCTGGAGAAGCGGGCTCCGCTGTCATCGCTGCAGGATCGGCCGGCACCTACAGGTTCGAACTGCTGATCCCGTCATTGGATGACGCTGTTGAAGCCCAAATAAGCTCAGCTCGCTTATAACCGTCCATTGTGCCGACTTCAAGAGGTCCTACACCCACGTCGTAAGCCACGAGGTCTCCGCGCCTAGCAAGATCCGCGTGAATGGTGCCAAAGCCCCCGCGGACCCAAGGGAGGAGGTGTGCGAACTGGGACGAATGGAAGCCGGCGACACCGTAGTCACCGTGGGTGTTCGATTCCACTTCGCCAGGCAAAGGATGCCGCGAGAAACGGGTGACACGCCCGCTGTGGACTAAGGCTCGCGCTTCATCTCGCTGTCCTGATGCAGGAAAGACGCATAACAGAGCGGGGGCGCCGGAGCTGTTCCAATGCTCCATCGCGGCCGCCAAATCCAACGACGGTATCGTGTCCCCGTAAAGTGTCAGGAACCGGTCCACGAGCAAGCCTCGCTCGATTGCAAGCCGAACAGCGCCGGCGGTTCCAAGGGAGGAATCGCCTTCCAGCGATATCGCGATATCGAGCCCACGAGCGGCCGCGGTGGTTGCAAGGTGTGACTCTATGGGCTCGGACAGGTGCCCTAGACACACGACCACACGACGAACTCCTTGTTTACGTAACCAGTCAAGCTGGCGGTCTAAGAGGGGCACTCCGGCCACCGTTAGGAGTGCCTTCGGGACGCGCTCGGTGAGCGGCCGCATTCGAGTACCCTTGCCTCCTGCGACAATCACAAAAGGTAAATCTTGCATCGGTCTCCTAACCATCACCGTCATTGAGTTCTGCGCCGGCGCGCCGAAGACAATGAGCAGATTCCTGACTGCGGCATTTGCGGCCAAACTTAAGGCAAGTACCTCACAAGGGCTACTGAATTGAGCCGGGGGTTATTGCTAATAACGCCACCATAGGACATTAGCGTGGTTGGAGGAGTTGTTAGTCCGGTTCATGACCAAAAAGGCCGCCCCGCCCGGACTCGGCTGGTACCCAGTCGCAAAGTTGCTTCGGCATAGGCTTAAGTGTGCATGGCGGCAACCCTTAGCCCGGCATGATCGCGCAGCACGCTCATGACGGTCGCGGACGATCGTTGTCGTCCCTCCTTTTGCGCCTATGGTGATACCGAGTCCGAATGCGATGACACGGGGCCCATCTTCTGGTTGCGCAAGTACAGGGCTAGGGCCAGCATTTTGTCGTCGGTGATGCGCGGCCCTCCGAATGGTTGGCCGGGCTTGCGGGGGCTTTCGTGGGCCTAGAGGGTGCCGTCGCGTGCTCTGGGGGAGTGCGCGATCTGCTGCGCGCTGGCTTTCACGGCCTGAGCTTGTTCGCGGCCCGCGGCAGGCCGGCGCTGTGCGCAGTTCCTGCCGGCTACAGCCCCGGGAACAGATCCACCGGGCTTTGCTGCCCGGTCGAACGTGGTCGGACTTCCCACAGACGTGTCGGGTCGTATGACGAAAGAACTGGCTACACACGCCGGATCTCCCGTGCGTGCGATAGGAGGTGCGGAGACGCCTGACATCTCCTCATTTTTCCACTTGCCGGAACGAGCTCCCAAACTAGTGTGTATGTGATGATCGCACGGGGATGGTGAGTATGTCAGTCTGATCGGAGCCCACTAGGACGGCCCGAACGGTACCCACCAGCTGGACATGCCGAACCTAATGACGGCTTGAATGGTACCCACCTGTGAGCGTTGATCCATCCAGTGTTGGATCAACGACGGGAGGGCCGGGATGGGGTCAAGAGTGGAGTTGTTCGCGCAGATTCGGAGGGATGCCCGGGTGGAGGGGGCGTCAATCCGGGAGCTTGCCCGCAGGCACCAGGTGGCGCGGAAAACCGTGCGTAAGGCGTTAAGTTCCCCGGTCCCGCCGGAGCGCAAAACTCCTCAACGATCCTCGCCGCGGCTTGATCCTTTTAGATCCGCGATCGATGCCATGCTCGTCGAAGACACGACGGCGCCGCGGAAGCAGCGTCACACTGCCCGGAGGATTCTTGCCCGGCTCATCGAAGAGCACGGCGCGGAGGAGTTGTCGTATTCGACGGTGCGTGACTACGTTCGGGTCCGCCGGGCGCAGATCGATGTGGAGGCCGGCCGCCGGGTTGAGGTATTTGTTCCCCAGGAACACGCCCCGGGCGCGGAAGCTGAAGTGGACTTCGGCGAAGTCTGGATCGTGCTGGACGGGGTAAAGACGAAATGCCACATGTTCATCTTCCGGCTGTCCCACTCTGGCAAGGCCATCCACCGGATTTACCCCACCCAGGCCCAAGAAGCATTTCTCGAAGGCCATATCGAGGCGTTCAACGAGATCGGCGGCGTGCCGGTCAAACACATCCGTTATGACAACCTCACCAGTGCTGTCAGGTCCGTGGTGTTCGGGCAGGGACGGAACCGCCTGGAGAACGATCGGTGGGTGCTGTTCCGTTCGTTCTATGGATTTGATGCCTTTTATTGCCAGCCAGGTATTGCCGGCGCTCACGAGAAAGGCGGGGTAGAGGGCGAGGTGGGCTGGTTCCGCCGCAACCGGCTTACGCCGATGCCCGTGACGAGGTCCCTTGAGGACCTCAACGACCGGATCCGGAGCCGGGAGGTCCAAGACGATCAGCGGCGAATCGATGGCAGGATCCGCACCATCGGCCAGGACTTCGCCGCGGAGGCCCCGCTCCTGGCACCGTTGCCGGCGGACGAGTTCGATCCCGGTCTGGTGCTGAACCCGAGGGTGGACCGGTCCTCGATGATTACCGTGCGGATGGTGAAGTACTCGGTGCCGGCACGGTTCATTGGCCGGCGGGTCCGGGTCTCCTTGCGGGCGTCCGAAGTTGTGGTGTTCGACGGCCGCGCGGTGGCGGCCCGGCACCAGCGGATTATTGCCAAGGGCGGGCAGTCGGTCCAGTTGGACCATTATCTGGAGGTCCTCAAGACCAAGCCCGGCGCTTTGCCTGGTTCCACAGCTTTGGCCAGGGCGCGGGAGTCAGGTGCTTTCACCAGCGCCCATGAAGCCTTCTGGTCTGCCTCGCGCAGGGTCAACGGCGATGCCGAGGGGACCCGTGAACTGATTGACGTCCTGCTGCTGCACCGCTCGATGGAAGCCGAAGACATCGAGGCAGGGATCACCGCAGCCCTTGAAGTAGGTGCTGTCAGCGCCGACGTCGTAGCGGTGGAAGCCCGTAGACACGCCTCCAGCATCCCCGCTGGTGGGTCCCGTCCTGACCGTCATCGCGGTGCTCATGCTGAAGCGAAAGTGCAACGAGTTGTCAGCCTGACCCAGCGTCGGCTGATGGACCCGGCCGCTGTCATCGCCGGGCTCCCTCCAGACAAGCGACCGCTCCCGACAATCAGCGCCTACGACGAGCTGCTGGCCAAACGCACCGAACACTCCGCAGGAACCACGTCGAAGGAGAACATCTCATGAGCCCCACCGCACCGGCCACCACCATCACCCCAACCCTGCGACGGCGCCGCGGCCTGACTGAGCAGGCCGCGGTCGCGGCCGTGGACCAAGCATGCCGCCGGCTGCGCCTGCCCACCATCCGGGCGGTCCTGGACGAAGCTCTGGGCGTGGCGGGGAAAGAACAACTCTCCTACCAAGGCTTCCTGGCCGAGCTGTTGCTGGCCGAGTGCGATGACCGCGACCGTCGCTCCTCAATCCGACGCGTCAAAGCCGCGAACTTTCCACGGGACAAATGGCTCGGTGATTTCGACTTCGACGCGAACCCGAACATCAACCCCGCTACCATCCATACCCTCGCTACCGGCGACTGGATCCGCAAAGGCGCACCGCTATGCCTGATCGGGGACTCCGGAACAGGCAAATCCCACCTGCTGATCGGGCTGGGCACCGCTGCAGCTGAGAAGGGATACCGGGTCAAATACACGCTGGCCACCCGGCTCGTGAACGAACTCGTCGAAGCCGCCGACGAGAAAGTTCTCGCCAAGACCATCGCCAGATACGGCCGGGTCGACCTGCTGTGCATTGACGAGCTCGGCTATATGGAGCTGGACCGCAGAGGAGCCGAACTCCTCTTCCAGGTCCTGACTGAACGCGAAGAGAAGAACTCCATCGCTATCGCCAGCAACGAGTCGTTCTCCGGCTGGACCAAGACATTCACAGACCCGCGTCTCTGCGCCGCGATCGTTGACCGGTTGACCTTCAACGGCACCATCATCGAAACCGGCACGGACTCCTACCGCCTCGCCCACAGCCTGACGAGGAACGCGCACTCTGACGTAGCAGCATCCGGCCGCCCCACGAACACATAGGTTGTCGTTGCCATGTCATGCCGCGCAGCAGGACAGTTTTGAGACGTCAGTAGTGAAGGACTGGGCTGCTATCTTGATGCCTTCGGCCATGGTCAGATACGGGCTCCAGAGGTTCGCGACCTGATCAACGGTCATCCCGGCCTCCAGAATGTAGACCCCGGCCGCTGCGAGGTCCCCGGCTTCCTTTCCCACGGCAGTGATCCCGACGATCCGGCCCGTGTCCGCGTCGGCAACGATCTTGATGAAGCCGTGGGTGTCACGGTTCACCAGCGCCCTGGGGACAAATTTGAGCGGCAGAACCCGGCACATGCACCGGATCCCTGCCTGGTTCGCTTCCTTGTCCGTCATCCCTACCGCCGCCAGGGCGGGGCTCGTGAACGTAACCCGGGGCAGGTGCCGGTAGTCGACCTCGCGCCCGGCACCTTCGAAAGCGTTATCCACCACCAGGGCCCCGTGCGCGGCGGCGACATAGACGAACTCCCGGTGCCCTGTCACGTCGCCCGCGGCCCAAATCCTCGGATTAGTACTGCGAAGGCTGCCGTCGACCAAGACTTCCCCGCGGTCCCCGGTTTCGACACCGACCATACAAAGGTTCAAATCCTCCGTGACCGGGCGTCGGCCTGTTGCCAGGAGCAAGCGCGCGGCCCTGAACTCCTCCTGTCCTCCTGAGACGGAAGCGTCCACGACCACATCCCCAGACGACTGATCGGTCCGGACCGAGGACACTGTCGCCCGGCGGAGGACCCGGATACCCTCGTCGGCGAAAACACCCGTGAGGGCATGCCCGGCTTCAGGCTCTTCGGCCGAGGCGAGCCTGGAGCGGACCAGCATGGTCACCTTCGTTCCGAGCCGGGCGAACAGCTGCGCCTGCTCCAGGGCCACATACCCTCCGCCCAAGACCAGCATCGAAGAGGGAACTTCCTGCAGCTCCATCGCACTCGTGGACGTCAGATAGTCCACCTGGTCCATTCCCGGCACTTCAGGAATCCAGGGGGTGGAGCCGGTTGCCACCAGGTAATGTTCGGCGCTCACCGTCTCAGTGGTCCCGCCCGGGAAAGTGATGTTCAAAACCGGGACGGCCGCGGTTCCGGCGAACGCCGCCGTCCCCTGCTGCAGCTTCCATCCGTAATCCGCGGCGAGGTCCACATACTTCTCTGACCGCATGGCCTCGACTAGGGAGCGCTTCCCGGCGACCAGTTCGGGCATATCCACCGGCGCCGAGGAGTTGCTGATGCCGGGGAACCGCCCGGAAGCGTCCACGGCGACATGGCGGGCTTCCGCGGCGGCCAGCAGGGCCTTGGACGGGATGCAGCCCGTGTTCACGCACGTGCCGCCCACAGTGCTGCGCTCAACCATCAACACCCGCTTGCCGCGATTAGTTGCGCGTATGGCAGCAGCGAAAGCACCCCCGCCGGAACCGATGATGGCCAGGTCATAATCGAAAGGTGTTGCCGACATGAGGGACTCCTAAAGATGCGAGGGGGAGCAGCCGCCAGCACAACTGCTGCTCAGCCGTTGCGGGCCTTCAGCCGAAGACCTGCTCTGCATCTCATTCTCAACCTTCCCCTAGACTGGAATGTCAAGGAATCGCCGTCCTGGTGGCCTGCTAAGAAATGGGTTCATGATGCGTATCGGTGAGGCCGTGGCAGCGGCAGGGATGACGACGAAGACGCTGCGTTTCTACGAGGACAGCGGGCTTCTCCCGGCAGCGAAGAGATCCTGTAACGGCTACCGGGACTACACCGAAGACTCCGTGGCCAGGCTCGAGTTCATCCGCCGCGGACGGGCCGCAGGCCTCGCCCTGACGAAGATACGTGAAATTCTTGGCCTCCGTGACGCCGGAGAAGCCCCCTGCGCCCACGTCCAGGACCTGCTCTCCAACCAGCTGGCAGACCTCGACCACCAGATTGCCGAACTGATTGCCTTGCGATCCGTCGTCGCCGGCCTCCACGCCAACGCCGCTGCCGGGACCGACGCAAGCTGCGATCCCGGACGCATGTGCAGCTACCTCTGACGCCCGCCTCCACCGGACGCCAGCTCCCAGCCTCCAGACCTTGGACTTCGTCCCGACCCGTGGCAGCGGTTTCACAGCGCCAAAAAGCAGACCAAAGCGCCTCCGCACTGTCCGGCTGGTGGGTACCGTTCGGGCCGTCCTAGTGGGCTCCGATCACGTTGACACAATCAGGGATGGACCTGTTTATGCTGATTTTGCAGGGATCTTTCTTCCTCCTTTATGAGCGCAACACATGCACCTGACATGGACCCCCGGGAGCAGGCAAGACTATTCGCGATCGGCGCGGCAGCGAACCTCACGCCGTCGCTGCGCCGTGGTGACCGTTAGTGAAGCCTGATCGGAATGTCTCTTCGAAGGACGCCATCATCCTCCAGCCGACCTCTGATCGGTCGAATTGATCACCCTGCCAGGGCGATTGGATGACTCTAACCGCGCCCTAAACGGAGAAACGGGGGTCGAGCTCACCCACCCTGCTATAACCTCACCGGAGACTAAAGCTCTGGGGTGGGCCGGTGCCATGCCGAAATGTGGTTGTGTCGGTAACGAGCCACTTTCCGGACATCTGTTGACACGAGTGGTGGAGTCGACATTGCGAATCGTTGTGGCTGCTGGCTCTTTTGAGTCATGTCGTTCCCTCCCTCCCCATCCATGAAGTCGTGAGCCAATGAGCTCATTCCATTGGAAGACGACTGGATGGAGCACCAGATGTTTCTGGCAGCAGTGGATCCTGGGATCACACCAAACGCGAATTTCCCCTTTCTTGAGTCGTTGAAGCAGATCGGCGGGGGCATCCTCGTCGGCGCCTTCATCGTCATCGCTATCGTGGCAATAATCGGAGCCGCGATGCTCTTGGCTGGCAAGTTGAGCCAATCCTCGCGGCTCGCATCCGGCGGAGGCGTGATTCTGCTGTGGACTGGCCCTGTCGCGGCCATCCTCGGCGGGATCAACGGCTACATCCTCTGGTCACAGACAGCATTCCCGCTCGGCTTCTGAGCAGCCATGCCAGTTGACTGCGACCTCAGTGGCTGGTGGCCGCCAGGATGCGGCCTCGTTTCGCAAGCGAACGACGGCATCCAAGGTTCCATCACATCCATCTTCGCCAACGTCCTGCAGAACATCGCCTCGTGGATGTGGGGCTTCATCACGGGCGCCTTCACCGTCTCCGACGTCGACGACTCCCAATGGACCGCCATCGGAGGACTGACCAATTGGTGGGTCGTCGTCATGATGACACCGCTCGTGGTGGTGATGATCATCCAACTTCTGTCGGGGCTGCTCAGCCAACAGCCTCGGCGACTCTTGCGGGCGCTGATCGGGGGAGCGGCAGCGGTGCCGCTCGTGGCGGCCGCCGTGTACATCGTTCGTCAGCTCACCCGGGCCAGCGACCAAGCTTCCGCCGCGCTCCTGGAATCGATCGGTACCGACCCTTACGTCGTGTTCATGCGGTTGTTTGGCTTTGAACGAGCTCCTCAGGGCTCAGACCGGGAATGGAATGTCGTCTCCCTCGCGCCCGGTAACCAGGGCGGCGCAGTTGGAGGCGCGATCGTCACTGCCATGGCTGTCGTCGTGGTGTGGATACTGGCGTTCATCCTCATGTGTTCGATGATTTTCCGGACGTTCGCGCTGGCAGTCCTCGCCGCAGTGGCTCCCGTCGCCCTCATGATGCTGCCGTGGGAGAAATCCAAGGTGTGGGCCGGGCGTTGGTGTGAAATCGTCGTCGCCCTTCTCCTTGCTAAACCTCTGGCGGCGACTGTCCTGGCAACCGCCATCAAGCTATTTGCCGATTCGAAGTCCTTCGCGGGGCTGGCCGCCGGATCTGTCGGGATGGTCCTGGCCTGTGGAGCACCATTGATGGCGCTTCGACTCGTCAGCTTCGCGGGTGGAGAGTTGGCCGCAGCGGCTCAAACTGCGGGCGGCGACCACGTTCTGTCGCGGAGCAACAGCATTGCAACGCGACAACTCAGTCGGCAACTTGGCGGTCGCCTGACGATCGCGTCAATGATGGCCCGTTCCTCAATTGCACGTCCTATTCCGTCGAGCCGCCGAGACATCCCCACACGAGCTCTGCCGCCTTCCGTTCCGCTGCCTCGGAGCCTGACAAGTACGACGCCGGTACACCGCACGGGCGGTGACGTCGCCTTGACGGACCGGTCGTCGTCGGGCAGTTCGAACTCCAGCAGCTCAGTCGTCAGGGGGCAAGTGGTCACTGACCATGACGTCAGCACCAGTACCACCAAGAACCCCGCTGGAGCCGGTCCGGGCAGGGCAACGTCCACGGGCACCCGACCAACAACGCGGTCACCTGAAGTCAGAGCCCCAAACAGTGCCTTGCCATCGACCGAATTGCCGCCGATCAAGCACAAGGACACCTACAGGCCACTACCTCCGGACGAGACCCATGAGTGACGAATCGCGGGCACTGGAACCCGTCAAATTTCCCAGGTACGAACGTCGTGGAATCTTCATGGGGTTGAAGTGGTACCAGCTCGCGCTGGTGGCCACCGGCGTTCTCGTAGCGATAATTTCCTCAGCGGCGGGCGGTCCCGGCGGCCTCGTAGTGACCGCCCCGATGTGGATTTCATTGGTGCTGGTTGGAGTGCTGCAGTACGCGCGGATTCCGTATCCGATTTGGGGCAGCCTCATCGTCCTGTTCTTCGTACGGAGTGTTCTAGGGCAAACTCGCTACCTGGCTCGCCCAGAGCGCCCTGTCAAAGCAGGAAAGCTTGCGCTGCCTGGGGGCCTGGGTAACCTCAAAGTCCAGCCGCTTTCCCGTGGGGAATGCGTGGTCCTCGACGCCCCGGGCAAGGAAGCCATCGTCGTGCTCCGTTGCAGCACTCGATCGTTTGCTCTGCTCGACGACGATGACAAAGCCTGGGCTGCACAGGCGTGGTCCAGGGTGCAAGCGGGGCTGGCGCAACGATCTGACATCGCACGCATTGCGGTCCAGGACTACACCGTGCCGTACCCGTCGTCAGCGCTTCAGGATTTCTACGATCGGACCGTCACCATTGATGACGGCGAGCGCAGCTCATGGGGGCAAATTGCGTACCAGGATCTGATCTCTGCGGCCGGGTCGGCGATGAGCCACGATGTGCTGCTGTCGCTCGTGGTGGACACATCGAAGTCTCGACGACGGATCAAGGAATCCGGCGGAGGGAAGAACGGGCTCGAACGCGTACTGCGTCTGGAGGTCGGTGCGATCACGACGTCGCTGGCGACCCACGGTGTCAGGGTTGATGAATGGTTGTCTGAGTCGAGGCTCCTCGACGTTTTCCGTGGAGCCTTCGATCCCGAGGCCCTTGCACGTGGGTCCTCCAAGTCGGAGCGACATCCCAGAGATGAGATGCAGCCACTGCGTCAGAGTTCCGGCCCCATGGCAGTCGACGAGCACTGGACCTATCTCCGAAGTGATTCTGGATTCCACCAAACGTTCTGGGTCGCTGAATGGCCGCGACAGAAGGTGTACCCGGGCTTCCTGCATCCGCTCGTCTATGTTGGCGACTTCAGGCACACGGTAACCCAGGTGATCAGGACCGTGCCGACCATCGAAGCCCTGCGCGACATCCGCTCGGCCCAGGAGGCTCACGAAACTCGACGGCGGATCAACGCACGCTTCGATCGACCTACGACGCGAGAACAGCGTGCGGAGGAAGAAGAAGTTTCCCAGCGTGAAGAGGAGATCGTGGCGGGACATGGTGACGTTCGGCCCACTGCCTTCGTCACCATCACCGCCGAGTCGTTGGAAAACTTGGCCCGGCATCGACATGAACTCGAATCAGCGGCCGCGGGCGCATTTGTTGAACTGCGTCTGCTTGCAGGTCAACAGTGGGCCGCATTCATTGCTGGAGGACTTCCCTTGGGGCGGGGACTGCGATGAGTCTCAAGAACCAAGAGGTGACCTATACGCCGTCGGGCACTCGCCCCGAGCGGAAGGACGCCAAACGGGCGGCGGCAGCGGAAGCGGTTCCAAGGAGAAGGCGCCTGTTCCACAGCGATGAGGACGAGATGGCGGAACGGCCGGACCGCGAGCGCCTTCGTGGTGACTGGGGGAGCCACGAAGCCAACTCCTTGTGGGCCCCACATCGTTTGCGGCCCGCGCCGCACCGCGCTTCGACCATGACGTTCGCGGCTGCCTACCCA
This sequence comes from Paenarthrobacter ureafaciens, assembly GCF_004028095.1. Lineage (NCBI taxonomy): Bacteria > Bacillati > Actinomycetota > Actinomycetes > Micrococcales > Micrococcaceae > Paenarthrobacter > Paenarthrobacter ureafaciens. Next base: position 80,798 of record NZ_SBHM01000010.1, read on the forward strand.
TTCATCACGGAGTCTGGCCTGGGCCATGAAGGAACCTACATCGGAACGGATGTCTTTGGCTCTGGCGCCTTCTCGTACGATCCGTGGATTCTCTACGACAAAGGCATCATCAGCGGCCCGTCGATCGTCGTCATCGGCACGGTGGGGACTGGTAAGTCGATGTGCGGCAAGTCGCTGGTTGCGCGGTCAATAACCCTCGGAAAGAAAGCAGCGGTTGCCTCCGATCCCAAGGGGGAGTGGGTTTCCGTGGCCAATGCAGTGGGCGGCAAGGTCATTTCCGTTGGTCCGGGTCGTTCGGCGCGTGTGAACCCACTGGATGCGGGACCGCGGCCGAGCTTGCTGACAGATACGCAATGGAAGGCCGTCGTGCGGCAGCGGCGCCGTCAACTGCTCGTGGCTCTCGTGTCTCTCATGAGGCAGGGTACTCCACTCCATCCGGTTGAACACACGGCTTTGGACATGGCGCTGATGGAAACGACCGCCGAGAACTCGACGCCGACGCTCCCCATGGTGCTGGACCACTTGCTCAACCCGTCCCCGGAAACCCTGGCTTTGGTTGGTAGGGATGGAGGCGTCGCTGTTAGTCACTCGCTGAGAAGGACAGTTTCGGGTGACTTGGAAGGTATGTTCGATGCTCCCTCCACAGTGGCCTTCGATGCAGACGCGCCAATGATGGTGATGGACACGTCGGCTTTGATCGGTGCGTCCGAGCAGGCGCTGTCTTTGGCTGCTGCCTGTAGCGCGACATGGCTTGAGGCGGCGGTGACAAACCCCGACGGCGGCAAGCGGCTTGTGGTGTACGACGAAGGTTGGCGGATGCTCGCCGATCCCTACATGTTGGCGAAGATGAGCGAGCAGTGGAGGCTCGCCCGTACCTATGGGATCGCCAATCTGCTGATAATGCACAAGGTGGCCGATCTCAACGAGATCGGCGACAGCACCAGTGGTCATCGGCAGAAAGCGCTTGGGCTGCTGACCGAGGCGGACACTCGCATCATCTACCGGCAGAAGCACGACGCCATGCGGCTGACCAAGGAGGCACTAGGCCTCACGGAAGCCGAGTGCGATCACGTGGAGAACCTGCCGAAGGGTGTCGGGCTCTGGAAGGTAGGGAATCGGTCATTCATTGTTGCCAACCGGGTGACCACCGACGAGCTCGATGTCTTCGGTACCGATGATCGGATGCACCTGTGAGGACTCGATCAGCGAGTATGAATCCGATGGTGTCGGTAGGTCTGTGGGCGATTACTGGTTACGTTGTCTTTTGCCTTCTCGTCCAGGCCGCCGCCTCAGCGGCGACGCCTCGGCAGTGTGCCGCCAGGCCGCCGTCGTTCTTCAATACGGTGGCCGGCATCGGGCTGTTCGTCGGCCGCTCTGACTGGATCTCGCGGGATTGTGCGCCGGACATGGTTGCAGTCTGGTGGATCGTGGGTGGCGTGCTTGCCGTGGTCGCGGCGCTCGCGGTTGGGGGAGTCCTCGGCTGGAGGATGTGGAAACAATCCGGTGCGTGGCTCCGGCAAGACATCCTGAGCAGGGACGGCGTGGCTGGAAGGGCGGAGATTGTCCGCGACTTTGGCTCCCGAGCCGTCCGACGCCGCGGTCTGTACACGCGTCCCGGGCTGAGTAGGCCGAGCATCCAAGACGTCTCGTGGACGCTCGGGCGCTCGCGGGGAGTAACCGTCCATGTCTCGACGGAGGAGTCGATGGTTATTCAAGGTGCACCACGGTCAGGCAAAGGCCTGTATGTGGTCATCAACGCGATCCTCGACGCTCCAGGGGCGGTGGTCACGACGTCAACGCGTGCCGACAACTTGGTGGTGACCATGCGGGCCCGGATGAGTGATGGGCGGCCTGTTACGGTGTTTGATCCGCAGGGCATGTCGGGGCTGCCGTCCACGCTTCGGTGGTCGCCTGTCCGTGGGTGTGGGGATCCTGATATCGCAACGCGTCGAGCCCTGGTGATTACTGCAGATACTGAGATGAAGGGTGAGAACGCGGCGTGGCAGAAGCGCTCGCTGATCGTTTTGCAGTGTCTCCTGCACGCGGCAGCTCTGTCGGGCGAGGGCATTGCTGCCTTCCGCCGTTGGTCCTCCAGCCCGGTCCTGGCACGCGAGGCATTGGACGTCCTCGGCCGCACGGGAGCTGCGCTCGGTTGGCAGGCAGACTTGATGGGGATACTGGAGGACGATCCTCGCAATACCTCGAACTCGTGGATCGGAGTCTCTGCCGCAGTCGCACCGTTGTCCTCGCCACGAGTATTGGCGGCGCTGAATCCGCAGGACGAAGCCCAAGAGTTCGACCCGAAGGCCTTCATCAGACAGCGAGGAACTCTGTACCTGATTGGCACGCGATCCGGTGCCGCGGCGGCGGGGCCGTACCTTTCCGCTCTCATTGACGACATCGACTACGCGGCCCGCGAGATGGCGTTCGTCTCGGCCGGCGGGCGACTGGATCCACCGCTGTCACTGATCCTTGACGAGATTGCCAACCTGTCCCCGTGGCCTGGGCTTCCAGTGGTGCTCTCTGACGGCGGAGGTATTGGGATTTCCACTCTGGTGGTACTTCAGTCTTTGTCCCAAGCCCGCAGCGGTTGGTCGATCGAGGAGGCAGCGACAATTTGGGACTCCGCAATCATCAAGGTCATCTTCGGCGGAGGGTCTGACGAACGTGACCTGCGCTCGCTGGCGGGTCTGCTGGGCGAGCGCAGCCTCATCATGAACACCCGATCCTGGTCAGCTCAAGGGCGCCAGGACGGCGAACAGATCCGGGATACTCCGGTGATCCGCCTTGACGAGATCCGTCGCCTTCCGGTTGGTACTGCCCTCATGCTCGGACGACGAACCCGACCTATACTTCTTGACCTGCGCGACTGGCACAAACGCAAGGACGCTGCTGAACTGGGCCGTTCGAAAGTTGAGACGGAGCGTGAGTTGGCTGCCGGTCACCTGACCAGGCAGGAATCGAACACCGAGGTTGAATCATGAGCACCCAGGCCGATGATTCCGACTTCGAAGTTGGCCGAGTCCCTGACCTTGACGACGAGCTGACGGCTGAGCTGTTCCGCTCGTCGTTTCAGCCCTCGCCCCGCACTGTGGGTGTCACTCGCCGGTGGCGGGATATGTCAGCGGAACAGGCTGAGGTTGTGTGGCAGAGCCTCTTTGACTGGGTTCGATGGTTCGTCGCCACCTACCAGCTGACCACCTCCGTTGTGCCCGATTGCTGGTGGCGGCATTCGGAAGTGGTTGCCGAGCTCTACGCCCTGCAGCGGGCGGAGATAGCTTCCTTCACTCCTGATGACTCCGGCTTCGGTCCGTTGGCCTTCCACGAAAGGCTCCCACACGCCGTCGAGCGTCTCAGAACCCACACGAGAACCGCAGGGTGCGTCGGGTTGCAGAGCCACAAGGAGCCGGTCACCAGGGTTGTACCAGCGGAACTGGCTTTCGACGACTGGAAATTGAGTGCTCATCAGTTTGGGGCCTGATCAGGTCATGGCGTCCAGGCTCGGGCCGGACATGGATAGGTGATCCCTTCTCAGGGCTGACTCAGAAGTACGAAGGATGGCTGTCGTGGCCGCTGCACCTGAATCGAACGCTCACCTCCCTGGCGGGACGGACGACGTCGGCCTTCCGCCGAGCGTTCGAATGTCGCCTGAGGAGCGCATCGCGAGTCTCACCGAAGGGCTCCATGCTGCCCTTGTGCAAGCCATTGAGTCGCCGGCTCGATGGCAGGTGTTGCTCGATGCCTCAGCCACTTTGTGGCGTTATTCAGGGGGCAACGTCGCCCTGCTGATGGCGCAGATGGCACAGCGTGGTACCGAGGAGCCGACGCTGGTGGCTGGCTACAAAGAGTGGGCGCGTCATGGGCGGACGGTGCTGCGGGGCGAGCACGCGCTCTGGGTGATCGCGCCGCGGACTGCATCCATGCAGGAGTTGAAGATGGCGGATGGTCAGCGGAAGCTTTTGCCCGTGGCTCAGGCTGCGCCGGTTGATGCGGTCACTCTTGGCAAGAGGAACGTCGTCACGGGTTGGCGCGGACAGGCAGTTTTCGACGTTACCCAGACGGAGGGAACGCCGATCCTGGTGCCGCGCGGGGGCGTTGAATCCGGCGAAAACCTGGACGACCTGTGGCGGTCGCTGTGTGATGTCGCCAAGGAACGCAGCTTCCGGGTGGAGATCTCCGGTGTCCAGTACGGCTACACGAGCGGCTACACCGATTTCGATGCTCGTCGAATCCAAGTTGGCTTGTGGATGAGCAGCGAGGAGCGGGTGGCCGTCCTGGCCCACGAACTCGGGCACGTCCTGTTGCATGGTCCCGAAGACAGTGTTGGTCGGCTCTATGGCAGCAGCGCGAATCATCGCGGCTTGGCCGAAGTAGAAGCCGAGTCGGTGGCCTATACAGTCCTTCGGGCTCACGGCATCGATCGCGGGCCACAGTCGGCCACGTACTTGGCTGGGTGGGCTGACGCGGTCATCAGAACCGAGAAGGAACTGCAGGAGGGACGTGCTCCGACGTCGCGCGTGGACATCGCCAAGTCCGTGCTGGGACGGGTGACGGCGGCAACCAAAGGCATACTCGCTATTTCGGATCCTCCTGGGTTTGGTGGGAAGTTCGCTGCTGTCAGCGCTTCGCCCGCTATCACGGCTTCCTCTACCTACGCTGGCGTGCCTGGCCCGGGCACCTCGATGCACGGCCCCGAGTTGGCAGGTCCCTGAACCCCATCAGATGTCCGATGGGAGAGGCCCGTCGGCGAAGAAAGGTAACCGACCATGAACACAAAAATTCCCATCACCATCGCGGGAAACCTTGTCGCGGACCCTGAGCTCACGATAGGGGAGTCCGGAACGCCGCACGCAAAGATTCGAGTCGCTGTGAATCAACGCATCCAGAATCCGGACGGCACGTGGCGGGACGGTGAGCCGGTCTTCCACAACGTGTCGGCCTTTCGCATGCTTGCGGAGAACGCGGCCACATCTCTTAAGAAGGGGGATCCTGTGACCGTCTCCGGTGAACTGGAATTCCGGTCGTACGACAAGGACGGCGAGCGCCGCGAGGCCCGACGCATCATCGCTGACACGATTGGCCCTGATCTTCGGTTTGGGACCGCCACCTACCAGCGTTCTGCCCGCGCCGTCACGGAACCGGAAACCGCTGTGGAGGCAACCGGTCCGGAGGCAACGACAGCGACGGGCTGGCCGGTTTACAACGTGACGACGAAAAGCCCGGTGGTGGCGTCCCCTTTTGGCAAAGCGCCGGGGAGTGAGATGTCTGCCTGATCCGCTCCTGCGGCTCGCTGCCCACGTCGCATGTTGGCGACGTGGGCAGCCGTCTGTCTGGCATGGAATCCTGCATTCGAATATATGTTCTAATCTTGTTCTATGAGACCGAAGCAAGACTCCATCGCTTTCGCACGCATGATGGCCCAGATCGAGGCCGACGACAATCACCCCAAGCCGGACGACGGCAAGATCACTGAGCTCGACCTCGGTAAGCAGCCGTTGGTCCGCGTGGGCGAAATCTATGGTCGGGCCATCAAGTACACGAGGTCGTTTGGGCTGGTGGAGTGGGTGGATGATCGGCGGGTTTATCACGTGGAGTGGTTCCCGGCCGGGCAGATCAAGCGGGTGGACCAGGAGTCGTGGAGGGGGCGGCCGCTCTGAAGCACACACTGCCTTCGTGCTGGACCTAACAGATGCGCGTCCTTCACGGTTGAGGGTAGCTCCTACCGATCAGAGCTGCGGCGCCCACGTAAGGACGTGGTCACCGGCTATGGAGTAGGTGGCGGGCCAGGGGGTGCCGGGTCGCACCTGCTCAGGGTCAGGTCGGATTAGCAGCACGGAGCCAGGCCAGATGGGCTCGGCCAGCGCTTCGATCCAAGCGGGCTGGATGTAGTCGAAGCGGTTCCAGCGGATTGTGATCCAGGCTCCCGTCGGCTGGGGGGAATCAACACTTAGTACAGTCACTTCGGCTGTGGTCACGGAGGAGTGTCTTAAGGATTCCAGTAGCCGCCATTGAGCGGAGCTCGCCGTCTTCCAGGCTCGGTTGTCACGGATTCGCCTGTGCCAAAAGAAGGACAGTGGGAGACCTGCTGCCACGACTGCTACTAGGGCCCAGCTAGTGGCGGGAAACGCGACGGCCATCGCAGCAAGAGTAATGGCAAGTGCCAGCGTCACCGCACTTGTGACTATCAGAGCGGGTGTCGCGACTTTCGGTTTGAGGACAGGATTTTCTTGCACGTTTTGCTCCTCTTCCCAGTTTAAAGCTGCCAACCCGTACTGATAAGGCTTTGCTGAGTTTGCATTTCGTTGAAGCCGACGACAGCTGTCGGCTCAAGAAGTGGCTGGGATGCCTTTTGGACTGCCACTTGGAGGCGTTCCCATTGCGATCGCTGTTCCCACTCCCAGGCGGCCGGAGCAGTACCGAGTGGGAACAGGGAGTCATGGATACCCCAATGGTCTCTATAGACGGCAACTTCGCGCACCAACGCAGCAATCGCGTAGGAATCCATTTGTGCCCCGAGTTCATCGAAAAGGGCTGTCTCCCAGTCAGGTTCCTCTAGTAGTGCAGCCCTGGCGACCAGCTCCGTACGGCTCCCAATCCGCCGTCGCACCTGGTCCAGAGTCTCTTTCAAGTCGTCACGTTCGACGACGAACTGTTCTGTCATGGGATCGATGGGTGCGTGGGGCATCGCGGAGCAGTAGCGGCGAAGGCGTGAGTGGATCACTGCGGTGACGTCATTGGCCGTGGGGCCTGACCCTATGGATTCGGAGAGTACGCGATGCGCCCCTGGGCGATTCGTGTTTGTCGCCTGGCGCCATGCAGCTACAGCTGCTCCCCATGCGGGGGAGACCCGCAGTGTGACAGCCAGGCCGGGTGAAAGGAGCTCGAGACTTCTTGCCAGATCGGCGCTCGCGGCTATTTGGGCCAGGTAGTCGTATTCGCGGTTGAGTCGCTCAAGGCTGTCCGCGTGGGAGCGTTCACGGTCGCGAACCTCGTGGGCCGTTCGCTCGGCGCCTTCCGCGGCCAGGACTTCGCCAAGTATCGTCCGCCAGTTGGATCGAGCGCTCGGGTCGAGTATCTCGTCTACGTCGGGGTCGTTCTCACTGACGTAGGCCGTGTTGGAGAGTCGTCCGCGGGTCATGCTGACGTACAGGAGTTCACGGGTCAGTCGCCCAGGAGTGACGACGACGTGGGCGGAGTCCACCGTGATGCCCTGAGATCGGTGGGCTGTTGTGGCGTAGCCAAGTTCTACCGATGACTCTAGGTATGAGGCACCGAGTTCGACCGTCGCACCGGTATCCGTCCGCCGAGCATGTAGGGATCGGTGACGTACGTTCACACCCAGTACTTCCAGGAGCGTCCCGTTCCGGATGAATGCGCCCCGGTCGTCCACAATTGACCGTTCATTTTGACGGGCAATGACGATGTCGCCGCGACCCGCCCGCAGCCCATCCCTCAGCACGAGTGTCTGTTCTGCATCGGCGACGCCCAGGATCACCCTGTCAGCTTGGGCTCGCTGGTTGAGCATGCCGACCGTCTCGTTGTCAGGAGCGATCAGGACCGAAGCGTGCCCTGAAAGGACGTCGGAGTGCCAAGCGGCATATGCGCGGTCCATCATGTCCAAATAGGTGCCGTGACTGATCCGACCGTAATACTCGTAATTCGCGAGCACGGACATGTCACCTGCACGAAGACCTACGGAAGCAGACGCCTCCCAGGCGTGCTGGAAGCGCCAAATGGAACTCAACCTGGCAGCTTTTCCTTGCCGGTCGAGCCAGCCAAGAACTCCGCCGGCGTCGATGGAATCAAGCTGAGCCGGATCGCCAACTAACAGGACCTTCGCCCCAGCCTGTTGGGCTTGTGCCACGATGGCCGCGAGTTGCTGGGTGGAAACCATTGACGCCTCATCGATCACCACCAGCTGATTCGCATTGAAGGTCCACTGGGACTGCTCGGCTGCCAATCGTGTGATCCGTTGCTCGAGAAGTGACTTAGTAGCGTTCGTAGTCCCGTGTGAGGTAAGCCGAGACTCTGCATCAAAGAAGGCCGAACACCGTTGCGCTGCTCCGCTACCCAAGGACTCGTAAAGCCACTTGGAGACATTCTCAGCAACCATGGCCAACTCCGAGCCAAGAACCTCGGCGCTCGCAGCCGCCGGAGCCAATCCGACAACGCTGCCTGCACCGAACTGCAATTCCCAAGCCGCCTTGATCGCGCCGAGGGTTGTGGTCTTCCCCGTGCCGGCCGGGCCAACGATGGCCTCCAGTCTATGGGAGCTCAGCAAGATTTCCGCGGCCGCGGCCCTTTGGTCTTCGTGCAACTCCGACGTGCCATCCTTTCTGTACGAGGCGACTGACGCCATGGCGACATTCGCGCTGACAGCCGGGCCGCCGTCGTCGTTCCTTGCCGCAAGAATCTGATCCTCGAAGGCGAGAGTCGCCTCATCCGTGTAGAGGCGTGAGCCATGGAAATCAAAGACGCTGCGGCCGGCGAAGCGGAGATCATCGGCGGCATCGGCGGGAAGGGTGTATCGGTACTCGTTGAGCGGCACCGACTGGAGCTCCGCAGCCGTGGCGACGGCGTCGATCATCGCGTTACGGTCGTCCGGCGATGCGCATCGGATCTCGGCGCACACGCGTTCGGCTTCCGCGATCAGGTTCCAGCGATTCCACGTGGACCGCTTAGCGGCGACGCGCTGACGAGAGACATGCCCGACGGCGGCAATCCAGTCAGGGGCTAAGTCGCCTATGCGGAAGGGTCGGTTGTTCGATCGGCGGATAGTGGAGGCGACGACTCGCTCAGGGTCGAAGCCTTTGGTCCGTGAGCGATCGCTCCAGATGGCGGAAAGCTGACGCAGGGGAGTGGGGGTGGTGTCTTTGGGAGTTCGTGTGGACAGCGTTGCTTGTTGCCGCAGCTTTATGGTGGTGGTAGCCGATGGGCGGATGCCGTGTTCGGCGATCCATGCGCTGACCAGTCGATCGGTCTCGACATCGATGAGTCTCGATCGATTGGAGAATTCGCGGATGAGGGCGTCGTCGATGCCGGTCAGCTGTTGGCTCGGGTTGTGGGTGTTTTGGGCTGGTGCGCGGATGTCCGTGTCCGTACCGAGGTTCTGTTTGAGGGCGTCGAAGAGCAGGCCGTTGTAGTGTTCGCTGGCCGCGACCACCGCTTTGTAGAGGCTTCGCGAGTCGAGTGTGGTCCAGGCGCCGTCGGTGATGCGCTGGACGCGGTTGGCGATCACGACGTGGGTGTGGAGTTGCGGGTCACCGGCCCGTGATTCCCAGTGATCGAAGCCCGCGGCGATGACACCTCGTGTGCCGAGGTGGGCGATGCCGTTTCGTCCGGCACGCGTGTTGATGACGAGGTCCTCCAGCCAGCGGATCGTTGCTTCGATCGCGTCGTGGTGGGTTTGGAGGATCTGCTCTTGTAGTCGGCGTGGGCTGAGGGCCCAGAGGGCCGAGACGGACTTGGGGACGCTGAAGGTGAGGTCGAAGCCGGCGACGGCGTGGTTGGTGGTTTGTCCGTGGTTCTTTTGGGTGACGGTGGCTTCGCCGTAAGCGCGGCCGAGGGGTGCTGCTGTGTCGGGGTGCTGGGCGCCTTGGAAGATTGACCTTGCGTCGGATTCCGATACAGTCTGTCCGGATGTTCGGTTGATGCCATCGAGCCCGCGACCAATCCAGCGGCCCTGCGGTGTGCCGGCGGCTAGGTAGTAGCTGATCGTGTCCGCGGGGGCGGGGTGGGCGTCATCGAGCATTGTCGACTTGAAGAGGTACTTCAGTCCGGACTTCACGGACAGCCGCGCGATGGACATGGTCATGCACGAAGCGCCCCCGTTCTGCTCTTGCTGGGCAGCCAACCTCGACGGCGGAGGATGCCGACGGTGGTTGGGTCGAGGGCGACTCCTTTCACTTTGGACACGTGTACTAGTGCTGCAGCTACGTGGGCCAGGTCCTGGATGTTCGTGCGCTGGGCCCGTTTCAGGCGCAGGACCTCGTTGTGGAGGAGACCGTTCCGTGTGTCGAGTTCGTCGTAGATGGCGTGGAGGCGCTCAAGTTCGGTCGATTGGGACCTTAACTCGGTGGTGAGGCGATCGATGTGGTCTTGGCAGGCGACCCTGCTCGTACTTTCGGATGTTGTCGAATTCTTCTGGCTCACGAACGTTCATGGCAAAGTCATCGACCGCGTGCATGACGATTCGCCTCAAATTCGGAGTGACGGGCCTTGGATGCCAGAGGTGTGAGTGAAGGTGGGGCCTGTGAGAGGGGCGATCGCTGCTGTGGTCTCTTTCTCGTGGCAATGAAGCGCCCTTTGACGTTTCTGGATTCTAGAAGGGAGGCGGCCGAGGGCAAAACAACTCTGTCGTTCAAGGGTCTGATTGGCGAGACTGCTTGAAAGACGCCAATCTCCGGCCATTTGCGCAACGGGCTTTTGCGCAAATGTGGCAAAAGCTCTGCCAGTCGCGCTGCCCTCTAAGACTCTGAACATAGAGATTTGGGAGTCCAGTCAGGGCGGACAAGGAACAAGCCACCTTGGGAAATCCCACGAGAACCAGCATCTGTGCTTGATGGCGCCGATAGGTACCCATATGTCGTGCCAGTAAGCGGGATGTACGAAGTGAATCCGGCCCAGTGGCCATTCAGCTCGTCAAACCACATCACAGCCTACGTTCAATTCCATTGCTTTTGGGGTAGTGCCCTACTCACGGAGGGCAGAACCAGTGAGAGTGGCATAGATGTGAGCTGGGATGGCTTCGAGGGCCTTGCCCAATGCGGCTTCCATGGGGACAGCCAACGATGAACTGTTGACATCAATGACCTGTGTCCATAGGACTGGCTTGTAACGGGTAATCATCGATAGGGAATAGAGCAGTACCCACCACGCGAGCAATGGGTCGAGTGCTCCTGCTCCTGGGGCAACAGCTGGCATCAAAACCTTACTGTTCCGTAGCTGCCGAAGTCTCGATGGTCCGTCGTAGGTGAAAACTGCCTCATCTGTGCGCGTTCCATCTTCAAGCGCCGAGTATGACGAGCCACCAAACCTCAGCAGTCTTGCCTCTGCCAGATCAGGATAGAGAAGCTTGAGTTCACTGGCATCATCCGCAATTTCGCGCTGCGTTGCTTGGAAAGTGAATGCATTCGGATCCTGTGCCTCTTGGCCCATAAAGGGCTTGTCGGCCCACCTAGGTTCGCCGAAACTTCCAACGGGATAGTCAAAATACACTTCAGGAAGCATGTGCCAGATGGCACCTAGCGTGACCGGTGCTCGAAGGGATTCCGACCGGAGCAGAGATGCGAGTCGGCCGAAAGAAGTATCTTCGTTGCCTTCAGATCTGATTCCGGTGGCCCATAGATCACCGGACCGCATGGATTGAAAGTGCAGCACTTTCAATCCATGTCCGCTGACCTCCGGAGTTTTGCCAGAACCCTCAGGTGTCATAGCCGCAGCAATAGCGCGCCCGGCCTGAGAAAGGCCGTAGTAGAGATTCAGGGCACGCGACTCATATCCTACGCTTGAGGCAGCCTCAAATTGCTGCTGGGCTTGCTCAAGTGCACTAGAAAACAGCCTGCGCCTGGATAATGGCATCGAGACCGGAGGACTCGAGCGTAAGGACCGGATTCGGCGCCAGGATTCATCGGCTGAATCTGATTCCATCTCAAAGTAGCGTTTCGGCATGACTCCAGTATCTACATGCGAGATGTGTTAAGTCCCACCCGGCATAGGCTAGCGTCCTATACGAACGAAACTGGCCCGGACGTTTCCAGTGTCTGCATATCAGGCCTCATCCGCCCGGCACCCGTAAACGATCTTCAAGCCCTGCACCGATTGGAATTACCCTGTGTCGAAGCCTGTCCCATCCCCGCCTGTCTCCCCATCCCCAGGCACTCCGGACGGGCTAGGGGACTTTAACTGGCCTGAGATTGATCTCATTGGCTGGTGTGGGCGGGCGTTTCCGGGATAGCCGCGATCGGTGCGCTGGCCGCCCTCGTTAATGTCAGTCGCGTCGGCCTTCGACAAGAGAACTCTGCGGGAACGTTGCACCCAGCACGTGCGCGACCAGATCATCTCCGGGGCCATCAAACCGGGGGAGCACCTTAAGGAAATGCACCTCAGCGAAGAGATGGGCGTCAGCCGTGGCACGCTCCGGGAAGCCCTTCGCCCGCTTGAGTTGGAAGGTCTTATTGTCGACGATGGCAAGCGGCACATGCGCGTACGGGAGTTGACGTCTCAAGAGATACTGGACGTCTTCGAAGTCCGTGCCACGCTGGAGACACTAGCGGCCCGCAAAATTGTGGTCAGCGAGCACCGCGACGAGATCACCACCAAGCTCCGCCAGGACCTGGAAGCTCTCAAACAGCCGAACCTTGAATTTGCGCAGCAGCTGGAACTGGACCTCAAATTCCACGAGCAGCTCTGTTTCCACGCCGGCAACCCGCAGCTTCTGGCTGCGTGGAGGAATCTCATCGGCCAGATCGAAATGATGATCATCGCCGCTGGCCCGGACAAGGCAAGTGGCCGCATGCGCTTTGATGAGCACATCCAAATAGTCGAAGCGATCGAGTCCGGCATCGAAGACCAAGCCGTCACCGCACTCACCGAGCACATGGCAGATTTCTGCTCCCGCTACGTTGGCGACCTTGTCGAGCCGGAGCTGCAGACCGCAGCGAGCTAGAGCGCCACCACCTATGGTTGCAAGGGGCAACCACTGGTGGCACATGTTCCTGAATGAAACGCCGCCAAGGGTTGGCGTCTGCCTCTGTATCCGGCCGCTGGCCCGAGGACCCAGATGAGGCACCGCCATGAAAGTCTTGGGATCGAGCGTTTGAGGTTGCCACGGAGTTCAAGAACCTGGTGGGGAAGCCGCACTCGTCGTGTTGTGTGGTGACGAGGCTACCCCGATCCGGGCGCAACCGCCTGGCTTATGGGTCGGGAGTTCCGGACGTGACGGCTTCGGTTGCCCACCAGGATCCGAGCAGCCGAAGAGACTCCTCGGAGGCGCTGTTGCTGGCGGTATAGACGAACATGGTTTGTGTGGGGTCGTCGGGGACGACGAAAGCTTCCCAATCTATATGGAGCGGGCCTACCACGGGGTGGTTGAACCGCTTCGTACCGGACGTGCGCCCGCGGGGATTGGGACTGAGCCACCATTGACTGAATTCAGGGCTCGCCGCCCTCAGCTCCGTCACGAGGTCTTTAGTCCGGCCGTCCTTCGGGTTTGCTGATGCTTCCAGCTGCAGGACGCCGACGAGCTCGGAGGCTATGGTGTCCCAGTCGAGATAGAGCTCCCTGGTTTTGGCTTCCGTGATGATCCATCGCAGAAGATTACGGTTATCGAGTGACTTGGCGGGAAAATTGTCCAGAAGCGCCCAGGCTAGGGCGTTCCCTGCCAGCACATCCATACGTGGACCCAGCACGAATGCGGGCTGCTTGTCGAAAGCTTGCAGCATCCGAGTTATCCCTGGCCGGACGGTAGGACGTTCCCGGTGGAAGCGTCCGGTGCTTCCAGGACGCGCGAGGTTGAACAGGTAATCCCGTTCGGCGTCATCAAGCTGCAGAACATCAGCGATGGCGCTGAGCACGGATTCAGACGGAGTGACCTGACGGCCCTGTTCGAGCCGGGCATACCAATCGGAGCTCACTGAGGCCAGGACTGCCACTTCCTCACGCCGCAGCCCGGGAACGCGGCGAGTCCCCGAGACCTTGATGCCAGCCATCTCCGGGGTTATGGCGGCCCGCCGGGCAATGAGAAACTCGCGCAATGCTTCGTTCTTCACCATGTCTTCTATTGTCTCCTGCACAGTTCACCGCTGTCTGCGTTGACTCATGCTGAGCAGACACCGGGGGCCGTTGATTGGATGCGGGTGTTAGCCAGGAATTGGCCCGGTCAGCAATCATTCGTATGCTAGGCAGGCAGTTCGCCGCGGGCCTGCGTGTCAAATCCGATAAACATGTCCACGAACCTCTCTGGTTGTTCCTCCGCTACCCAGTGGCCGCACTCGGGAATCAGGTGGCCGGTGACGTTTTCGGCGATTTCTTCGCACATGGCCAGATAATTCTTGGCCAGAGACTGAGCGCCGCCGCCTGAAGCCAGCACGGGCATCCTAAGTTTGCCTTGTTCTTGAATGACTCTGCGGTGCAATTCTGCATCGTGGTCGAGTTCCCGGTATATCTCGCACAGGGCGCGCATCGCCCCAGGCGCCTCGAAGGCGCGCGCGTAAACCTCAACGTCTGCCATCGATATGGCTTGCGGCTGGTACGTCAGATCGTCGTAGAAACGCTGGATGTACCAGCGTTCCTTTCCTTGGGTGAGGTAGACGGCAATGTCGGGATTTGAGTGGAAGTCGAAGTGCCAGGCGCTCTTTGCAACCTTTCGTTGCTCGTAATAGTCGGTGCCTGGCAGTGGCGCTTCCATAAACGTGACGCTGGCCGTGTCCTGCCGGTAGCGCAGTGCGTAGCCGAGTGCCAGCATCGAGCCGAGGTCATGGCCGACGACCGAGACTGGGCCTTCTACTTTGAGAACTGCGTGGACAAGGTGGTGGATGTCCGCGGCCATCGTCCATTTGTCGTACCCGTCCCGGGGCCTGCTCGAGTCGCCGGCTCCTCGGTAGTCCGGGGCGATTACCCTGTAGCCAGCCAAGGCAAGAGGTTCGAGTACGTGCCGCCAGGCGTAGCGTGTCTGTGGGGCTCCGTGCAGAAGCAGGACCGTTTTGGCCGGTTGGTCGGATGCTGTGGCGACGGTGTAACCAAGGCGCACTCCAGCTTCCTGATGGATCCATGCCCGACCGTGAGTAACGGCCACCCGGCCTGGAGCGGTGCTTCGTGTGGTCAAGATTCTTTTCCTTGTGTCCTGTTCATTGTGTCTGTCTGGGTGCCGATGGCCCACCGTCCATCAGACCAAGCATCGATACCGCAAGGAAGGGAGGCTCCACCCTAGGACAAAGAGACCTACCCTTAGGCGCCGAAACCTGGCTTCAGGTGGTGCTTACCGCGTTAACATCGGCGCATGCAGACAGTCAGACGATCCACCAACTATGCCAACTAAGACGTAAGACTAACTACGGGCCGTAGCTGCCAAAGGCTTGGTCGCACCAGTGGGCCTGCGGTGTGCCCGTTGCACGGTTGACCGCAAAGCCCTCACCCCACCGCACAATTGACAGGAGCTGACCCAAGTGGCCACACTCGCACTCATCACCGGCGCATCAGCAGGTATTGGATTCCATCTGGCAAAAGGACTCGCCGACCGTGGCTATGACATTGTCGGAGTCGGATCCAGCGTTCGAATCGCTTCCTTGCCTGAACAATTGCCGCATGCCACCGTGCGCCCCGTACAGGCCGACCTCTCGACCCGTGCAGGGGTTCAAAAAGTATGGGAAACCATCATGGAGTTAGGCCGCCCCCTGGACGTGGCCGCACTGAACGCGGGCATGAGCCTCGGAGGGTCTTTCCTGGATACGGATATCGATCAGGAATTGCGTATGCTCTCACTCAATGTGACCTCCCAAGTGCTCTTAGCCAAACATGTGGCTCGACACATGGTTGCGAACAAGTCCGGAAACATCCTTGTCACGAGTTCGCTTTCCGCCACGACGCCCACGCCTTTCGAATCCATCTATGGACCGACCCGGGCTTTCATGTACAGCTTCGCCCAAGGTCTCCGCGAAGAACTCAAGGAACACGGTGTAAATGTCACCGCCCTGCTTCCAGGCGCCACGGCAACCGAATTTCACGACAGGGCTGGGATGCAAAACACTGCCTTCGGAGACAATTCCACAAAGAATGACCCACGCCTCGTCGCCAAGATCGGACTCGACGGCCTGTTCGCCGGCAAGGACCACGTCGTCGGCGGCGACCCTTCAACCAAAAGGTCAGCACTGCTCAACAAGTTCCTTCCAGAAGAATTCAAGGCTCACCGCTTTGCAAACTGGTCACGTCCCAAGGGATGAAAGATTCATTCCACAGAGGCCGCCGCGCGCACCAGCGCTCGCTGCCAGAAGTGGGTCGACTGCCGCTGATCGCGTAGAAACGTTGAACGAGGGTCGCAGCATCTTCGCTTTCGCCCAGGGACGCTTCCCGTATCGTGGAGGGTAAGGGGTTTTGTCAGACTTCACTGGCTTCTCCTTCGAGGGCGGAGCTGCCTGTGAAAGACCTGTTGAAAGTGGCATGCCAGCGGGTGCAGGACACCCGAGACGCAGGCAAGTGCAAGCACTCTGACGACGGATGAAGCGATCATCGGGCACATTCAATTCTCTCTGCGGAGTCCCCTTGTCTTTTTCGCTGGTTTACGGGGAGAATTTGGCCACGATTCAACCCACCGAACTTACGCTGTAAAGGTTAACCAACGATGTTGACTGAATCGCTGCGGCTTCTCCTGAAGAAGCTGGCCGCCCTGTGCGACAGCCGCAACACGTCGATGCCCGCCGCGTTGACAGAAGGGACGCATGACGGTCAGTGGCGCGCGTTCGATCACCGGAAGGCGTAGAACTGATCATGGCGTGCCAAAATTCGTGTGTTTAGGCCGCCGACACAGCGCTGTACTCCGACGGACTTAGATGCTCCTTTAGTTCGGCAATGAAGGCCTTCAGGTTCGCTGACCTGCAGTCCCGGCGCCACGTCAGCCACGTCTCCGCCTTACCCAGTCCGGCAGGCATGGCGTGGGCCTGGACTCGGCTGGCGCCAGGCAGTGTCTCCAGCAAGGACTCAGGAATCATGCTGATGCCCCCGCCGGCCGCAACGCAAGCGAGCATGCTGTAATACGAGGAGATTTCGACAATCCGGCCAGGCACAATGCCTTCGGATTCCATCCAGTCTTCAAACCGCTGACGGTAGGAACACACCCTCCCGAACACAAATGCGGTGGGGTGGGAAGCCCTGAAATCGTCATCAAGCGTTGCAATTGATTGAGGTGTGATGATGCGTAGGTTCTCGCTGAACGCCTTGATGCCTGTCAATGCGGGGACTGCAGGCTTCCCATCGGTGAACGCGGCCGTGAGTTGGCCCCCCAGCAGGCGGTCAAAGAGTACCCCGGAGGAGTTGGCGTCGAGCTCCAGCTCCACGGCCGGATAGTGCAGATGGAACGCAGCAAGAATCGGCGGGATCCGGACGGCGGCCGTGCTTTCCAGGGCTCCGAGGCGGAACCGCCCGCGTGGGGCGCCTTGGGCTGAGAAGGCCTTGGCATCGTTGACCATGTCGATGATCTTCTGCGCGTGCTCCAGGAAGAGCTCACCGTCGGCTGAAAGTGAGCTCTGGCGCTTGTCCCTTACCAACAGCTTCACGCCTAGTTCGCGTTCCAGCTGTTGGATCCGGGTGGAAACATTGGACGGGACACGGAGCAGCTTGTTTGCCGCCTTGGTGATGCTGCCGGTCTCCGCTACGGCCAGAAAGATTTCCAACTGCGATATCTCCACGACGCCCTTCTTTCCATGTGAAGCAACCTAGGCAAAAACATCACGTATTAAGAAGAATGGCAGGTGCTTCGTCGTAATTCAAGCTCCAGGGCCAGGCCGACTGACCTACGGCGAAACGCCCTCGGGCCATTCTCTTTCAGAGAAGTGAAACTTCCGAAACTTCTTATTTATCAAAGAGTGGAGGGCTCCTAGAGTCGTTGTTAGCACCAACACTCGAGCAATAAGGACATACACACTATGGGCACCATCGAAGTTGCCGTCGCGAAGTCGACGAACCCGGCTACGGGCGAAGACGTTGCCGCCTATCCCTATCTGGATGAGCAGGGCTCTCTGGCTGTCGTCAGCGCTGCTGCCGAGGGGTTCGCAGCATGGCGTGGCACCACGCCCGCCGGGCGGGCCGATGTCTTCCGTCGGCTGGCCGGGTTGTTACGGCGGGACACAGTCACGCTGGCTGCTGTCATCACAGCGGAAATGGGCAAGCCCGTCACGCAGGCACAGGCTGAAGTGACCAAATGCGCCAACATGCTGGACTGGTACGCCGAGCACGGGCCGGCCATGTTGCAGGACTCGCCCACGACGATCGGTCCGGAAGCCTATGTTTCCTACTTGCCCACAGGCACTGTCCTGGCCGTCATGCCCTGGAACTTCCCGGTGTGGCAGATATTCCGCGGAGCAGCTCCCATCATCCTCGGTGGCAACGGCTACCTGCTAAAACCCGCGTCCAACGTCGTCGGCTGTGCTCTCGCGCTGGAGACCCTGTGGGAGGAGGCTGGGCTACCCAAGGGAACGTTCGCCGTCGTCAACTGCGACCGCGAACAGATCCCCGCGATCATCAACCACCCTGCGATCAGCGGCGTAGCGGTCACGGGCGGCACTGTCGCGGGGCAGAGTGTGGCCGCAGAAGCCGGGAAGGCCCTGAAGAAGGTCATCCTCGAACTCGGCGGCTCCGACCCGTTTATCGTTCTCGCCGACGCGGACTTGGACAAGGCCGTCGAGGCCGCCGCCACCGGACGTATGGTCAATGCGGGTCAGGTCTGCATCTCGGCCAAACGCATCATCGTGGAGAGGGCGGTCTACGCCGAATTCACCGACAAACTCACCCAGCGTGTGGAGAGCTTCAAGGTAGGCGACCCCACGGACCCGGAAACATTCGTCGGTCCCATGGCCAAAGAAGAAGCCTTGCTCGATGTCGATGACCAAGTGAAGCGGTCCGTCGCTGAAGGTGCCGTGCTGCGCACAGGTGGCTACCGACTGCCCGGCGTCGGTTCGTTCTACGCCCCGACAGTGCTTGCCGGCGTCACCGAAACCATGACCGCATTCAGGGAAGAAATCTTCGGACCCGTCGCTACCGTCATCCCGGCCGAAGACACCAACGATGCGATGGCCAAGGCCAACAACTCCGAATTCGGACTCAGTGCAGCTATCTGGACGGCCGACAACGCCAAAGCCCGCTCCATGGCCCGACAGATTGACGCCGGCGGCGTCTTCATTAATGGCCTTTCCGTATCGGATCCCCGGATTCCCATCGGAGGCGTCAAAAAGAGCGGCTTTGGCCGCGAGTTGTCCTACCTCGGCGTCCATGAGTTCACCAACATACAGGCCGTCTGGGACCAGACCCCCCTCAAGGCAGCAAACGGGGCAGCACAATGAGCACAACGACCATCAACCAGGAACTCTTCGATAAGGGCCTTGCGACGCGACGGGAAGTCCTTGGCGACGACTACGTCCAGCGGAGCCTGGATGGAGCCGATGACTTTTCCATGGACATGCAGGAACTCGTCACCAAGGTCTGCTGGGGTGATGTGTGGAACCGGCCGGGCCTGGAACGGACCGAACGAAGTCTGATTAACCTCGCGATGATCAGTGCCCTGAACCGGCCGCATGAGCTGAAGGTCCATCTCCGCGGAGCCATTCGCAACGGCGTCACGAAAGATCAGATTAAGGAAGTCTTCCTGCAAGTGGCCATCTATTGCGGCGTCCCCGCGGCGCTGGAAAGCTTCCGTCTTGCACGCGAAGTCTTCAAGGAAATGGAAGCCGAAGCATGGGCGCCGTAGGTTTCATCGGTCTGGGAAATATGGGTTACCCCATGGCTTCGCGGTTGGCGGATGCCGGTTACCGGCTGATTGTCAGCGACCAGGCAGAGCGGGTCGTTGAGCGGTTTCTGAACGATAACCCTGGATCCGCGTCCGCCACAGATGTCTCTGCTTGGCAAGACGCGGACATCATCATCACGATGCTGCCCAACTCGGCTATCGTCGAAGCTGTCCTGACGGGTGGGGGAGTGGCCGCCGCAGCCTCGCTGAATACGCTCTTCATCGACATGTCCTCTTCCGAGCCTCTGCGGTCGCGGCAGCTGGGAAAGCATCTCGAAGACCAGGGCATGCGCTACCTGGACGCCCCGGTTTCCGGCGGTGTCCGGGGAGCCGAGAGTGGCCAACTGGCCATCATGGTTGGAGGACGCTGGCAGGACCTCGACCAGGCAACGGAGCTCTTCGACGTCGTGGGCAAGTCCGTCATCCACGTCGGTGAGGCAGGCGCAGGCCATGCTGCCAAGGCACTGAACAATCTCGTCTCGGCCGCATCGGTTGCCGCCACCGTCGAGGCCTTGCGGATCGGTGAACGCTTCGGCATCGACCCAGCAACCCTGACAGACGTCCTGAACGCCTCGTCCGGGCGCAGCAACACCTCCGAAAACAAGGTCCGCCAGTTCATGCTCAGTGGCACGTTTGGTTCTGGTTTCCCTATCGGTCTCATGACCAAGGACATCAAGATCGCCACTGCCTTGGCCGATTCCCTCGGGGTCGCGGCCAATTTCAGCCACGACTGCGAAAGCATCTGGCAATCAACCCTCGACGCCGGCCACGGCGCCGAGGACCATACGAGGATGTACGAATTCCTCGTTACCCCCACCCCGGCTTTCGATGATGAAAGGCAAATCCATGCATGACTTCGCCAAGGTGCTGAACACCGCGACAGAGGACTTCGAGTTTAGCCGTGAGATCCGCTACTACAGCGGTAAACTCCACGTCGCCATCGGCGACAAGGCCTGGCTCGCCGAATACGACGACGGCAAACTTATCACCGTGGGACCGTCAACTACGGATCCCGGCGATGCTGCGATCTGGATCAAGGGAACCGAAGAGCGGTGGAACGATATGACAGCTGAGTACCCTCGGCCGTTCTTCCAGTCCCTGCAAAGCTCCTCGGCCAAACACGGCGTGCTGCTGAGCAACACCAACCAGCTCTACGCCTACCTGCCGGCGTTGAACCGGCTCATGCAAATCTTCCGCCAGCTCAACCGCGAAGGAGCGTAAAGCCATGGCAAAGTTCGAACCCATCAAGGGCGGCTACGTCTACCTCACCGTCGAAGACATCGAATACCGGGTCTACTACGAAGAAGCAGGCAACGGCATCCCGCTCATCGTTGGCCACACCGCCGGTTCAGACGGACGCCAGTACCGCCACCTCCTCAACGACGAAGAAGTCACCTCGCGCTACCGGGTTATCGCCTTCGACCTGCCCTTCCACGGTAAATCCCTGCCCCCGCACGGCGACAAGTGGTGGACCCGTGAATACAACATGACCAAGTCCCGGATGATGGCTTTCCCCAACGCCCTCTCCGAAGCCCTCGAACTGGACCGCCCCGTCTACATGGGCAGCTCCATGGGCGGCCACCTCGCCATCGACCTGGCCTCCAACTTCAACGACCGCTACCGCGCCACAATCTCCGTCGAAGGCGCCCTGCGCTCCGCGGCAGAGTACGTCGAAGTCGGCATGGACGGCATCCGCCGCGAATTCGACAACCCCAACGTCTCCCGCACCTCCACCGGCGCGGCCATGATGCTGAATATCTCCCCGTACTCCCCGGAAGAGAACGTCCGGGAAATCCAGTGGGAATACCAGTGCGGTGGGCCCGGGGTATTCGCCGGGGACCTCTTTTACTACTACTACGACCACAACGTCTCACCCGAAGAAGCTGCGGCCATCGACACGAACAAATGCATGCTGTACTTCCTCACCGGTGAATACGACCCCAACACCTCCCCGGCTGACACCAAGGAAGCCGCGAACCTGGTCAAGGGATCCAAGTTCTGGGAGATGCCCAAACTCGGCCACTTCCCGGTCACGGAAAACTACACGGAATTCCGCAAATTCCTCCTTCCCATCCTGAAGGAAATCGAAAGCAAGTCCACCTAGGACACGCTAAGGGCGGGCCGGAAACGAACCGGCCCGCCGCTCCGACCGTGGAACCCGGTCACCCACGAAGGGCGCAGTTGCGCGAGGTCCTTAGGCAGCCACGCCCAAAAACAAATGTAATCCCCGTCACATTCCTTTGTACCACCAATGGAGGTGGATCATGTCCCCAACCCACATCAATGCCACTTGGCGGCCGGCCCCTGTCACCAACCGGCAAATCAAGTTCGCGACCGTCCTCGCATTCCTCGCATGGGCCTTCGCCGTCTACGACTTCATCCTCTTCGGCACACTGCTCCCGGAACTCGGTAAAGACCTCGGCCTCAACGAAGCGGAACAGGCCACCATGGTGACCTGGATGTCCGTCGGAGCCGTGGCACTGGGCCTGCTGGCCGGACCCGTCGTCGATAAATTCGGCCGTAAGGCCGGTCTCGCCTTCACCACCGCCGGCGCTGGCATCGCCTCGCTGCTGACCGCGCTGGGCGGCGTCGTGCCGGTCGGCATCCTGGTCGCCATCCGTTCGCTGAGCGGGCTGGGCTTGTCAGAGCAGGGCGTCAACGGCGCCTACCTCAGCGAACTGTATGGCGCCTCCGAGGACCCTCGCATCAAAAAACGCCAAGGCTTCATCTACTCCCTCGTTCAAGGCGGTTGGCCCATCGGTGCCATCCTCGCCGCCGCGCTGACCGCGGTGCTGCTGCCCGTGATCGGCTGGGCAGGATGCTTCGTCTTCGCCGCCGTACCGTCGTTGATCGTCGCAGCGCTGGCCCGGAAGCTCCGCGAATCACCCCAGTTCGAATCCATCCAGAAAATCCGCCAACTCCAGAAAGATGGCCACCATAGCGACGCCGAAACCCTCTCGGCCAACCTGGGCATCGAGGAACACGAAACCCGCAGCACCCTCGCCGACGTATTCCGTGGCCGCAGTTTACGCACCACCCTGTCGCTGGCTCTCGGGCACATCCTCAACTATTTCCCCGTCCAGGTCTTCAGCGTCCTGGGAACCACCGTGCTCGTCAGCGTCCACAACGTCTCATTCACCAACTCCCTGGTCATCCTCCTGCTGTCCAACCTGATCGCGTACCTCGGCTACCTGACCCACGGCTTCCTCGGAGACAAATTCGGCCGCCGCAACGTCATCGCGTTCGGCTGGATCACCGGTGGCATTGTATTCACGGCCATGATCTTCGGTCCCAGCGACTTCTGGACCGTGGTCCTGCTCTACAGCCTGGGCACGTTCTTCCTTATCGGCCCGTACTCCTGCGTCCTGTTCTTCGTCGGCGAAAGCTACGACACCCGCATCCGCGGCAGGGGAGCCACCTTCGTTGCCGCCGTCGGCCCAATCGGCGCGATCATCTCCAGCGCACTGGCCGCGACCCTGTTGTCCAATGGAGGCAACTGGGCTCTGGCAGCGTTTCTCTTTGGCGCTATCCCGTGCGTGCTCTCCGGGATAGCCGTGCTCTTCTCCCGTAAACACCAGCACGTACCCGACCCTGTACACGTCCCAGCCCCCACGGAGGAGGCCGCGGCTGGTGAGGCGTCCCGCTAACCACACCAACCTCGGATAGGGCCGTGCCCAAGAGCAGGTTCTAGCGGTCGTTGCAACACCCCGAACTTTTGGGAGTTGCAACGACCGTGTCGTCTTTAACGGAGGAATCTGCCGGGCGGAGGAAATACACGCCGGAGCAGAAGGCTAAGTTCTTCCTCGCGTTGGACCGCTGTGGGAGCGTGAGCGTGGCCGCCGCGGAGCTCGGCTTGAATCTGATGACGTGCTTTCAGTGGGTCCTCCGGAATCGTAAGGTTGGGCCCAGCGGAAATACGCATCCGCCCAGAAGGCGGAGATCTTCAGAGTCTTCGACCGGGTCAAGAGCACGAGGCAGGCTGCAAGAGAACTCGGACTTAACCCTGATACATGCGCCGGGTGGGTTCGTAAAGCCGGGCTAAAAAGCCGGGGGAAGCCGGGCGCGGGCACTCATCCTGGTATCGGCCCTGGAGAAGGCTATCGACCCGCCATACCTCAACGTCCAGGAGCGGGAGCTGATCCGGGACCTGCAAGCAGCCGGGTCCTTCATCAGGGCGATCGCCGTACCCTGGCACGACCGGCTTCTACGGTCAGCCGGGAACTTGCCTGCAATACCGATCCCCGGGGGGCTACCTGCCCCGCGGAGCGCACCGGAAAGCCGCTGCCCGGCGGGCCGGGCCCAAAACGGCCAACTCGCCGTCGAGTCGGACCTGCGTGACTATGTGAAGGACAAACTGCTCCTGCGCTGGTCTCCGGAACAGATCAGCCACAAGTTGATCGAAAAGTTCCCAGACAACCCGGAGATGCCTGTGAGCCCGGAGACGATCTATCAAGCCCTCTACATCCAAGCCAGAGGCGGACTCAAACGCGAGGTCCAAGCAGCACTCTGTGCCGGCCGAACGCGTCGCAAACCCAACACGATAGGCGAACAACGCACGCCCAGGTTCATCGACCCCATCGCCGGCGCGCACAACCAATCGGCGATCGCGGCCCTGGTCGAACGCCACAACCCGCTATGTGATGCTCGTGCACCTCCCGGACGACCACACCGCGGAAACAGTCCGCGACGGCCTCATCACAACCATGGCCACAGACATGCAGGTCTACTTCTGTGACCCGACCAGTCCTTGGCAACGCGGCTCCAACGAGAACACCAACGGGCTGCTGCGCCAGTACTTCCCCAAGGGCACCGACCTGTCCCTCTACGGACCCGAAGACCTCGAGCACGTCGCCCGGGAACTCAAAGGGCGCCGCCCACGCAAAACAATGACCCCTAGAAACCGCCAAGGGTACGGCCCTATCTGGGTCCAGCACTGGCGACCGGATAGTCGCACTACTTTAAGCTTGCGATGTCAGTAGCGCGGCGTCGATGGCCCCCGAGCTGGCGGTACAGCGCCTATGAAACCCGATCCTCGAACTCATCAGAATTCGTATATAGGCGTCGACGGAACGGCATTCGCCCGCGTCCGCCGAAGTGTGGGGGAAATCGCGGGCCCGGATCAGTTTTTCCGAGACTCCTTCACTTGATTTTCGGCCTTCGCAACAGATCGACGCCGTGACATCTGGCAGACCAAACGAGGTGGATGCTGTGCCGTGCGACGCGGCAGCCAGCCCTCCGGGGGCGTTCAGGGGCGCAATGCCGCTGAGCCTGGTCGGAGAGTTCCGTGCGTGGTGCCCATTTCGTCGCCCACCCTCAGAGGTTTGCTGCTGAAGATACCTTCGTGTGCCAATACGGGGCGATTGTCTCCAGCAAGTTCCGTGTAGCGCTCTTCAAGTTTTTCCCTTTTCTCGATGCTTCGTTGCCACGCTCGGACCGTCTCCGGGTCACCGCCGTTTACCTGTTGCCAGCTGCGGGGGCGGTCTTCTTTTGATGGCCCAGGATCGACGCGTCCGCTCAGGCCAATGCGCGGCGGTTTCCTTTTGGCGGCAGAAGAACAGACGGGACAAACGGGGTCGTCGGCAAACATCGACGAGAGACTTGCTTCGAAAACGTGCCCCTCGACGCAACGGAAATCGTAGAGAATCACTGGTAGTGCCCCTGATGCGCCCATCGAATCTGGCTCGTTTGCTCGGACTCGTGCCCGAAAATCATCTCGGCGTTCGTCCGCTCTTGGATTCGCCGGAGCTTCTCAACCGACTCAAGCCAGAGGAGGTTATTCCAGACGACAGCGGCACCTACAGCCGGTGGGCCGAATGAGTCGCGCAAGTAGACTGCGTCCGAGGTAAAGATCTTGGTTCCGTCCTCCGGGAGGTCGACCTGAAGTGACATTGTTCCCCACGTGTGCCCAGGGGTGTCTATGACGGAAACGCCAGGGACGATTTCGGTATCGCCCTCGATGGCATCGATCGTCAGGCCTTCGAAGTCTGCCTTCAGATGCCCACCCAAGTGCGAGCCCATTATTCCCTGCACCCCCTCCAATTCCTTACGGTTGGCGACGATTTTGGTTCTGCCGTTGTCGAACAGACGCGCGTTACCCGCGTGGTCAAGGTGGAGGTGGGAAAGAACGAGTAGGTCGATGTCTGCAGGTTCCAGACCCACTTGGGCAAGCGAGGCGTCCAAGAACCCGGATGCACTCGAAGACTCAGTCTTAACCGGGAAGTAGTTGTCCATTCCGCTCTCTTGCCAGCGCGAACTCCAATCCCGGGGGACTCCGGTGTCCCACAGAATCCGACCCTCAGGGTGCTCAATCAGGACCGCATGAGTTGGGATGTCGCCCCACTCCCGTTGACGTTCCCTATTATTTCGGTCCGCGATGATCCGTCCCGGTTTCAGTAGGAGCCAAGCCATGTCGGCTTCCATAACCCCGGTTTCAAGAACGTGGACCTTCAGGTGATCCCTTGTCATGCCAATCCGTTCCGTAGCGTCTGAGGCGTATAGCGATTGATCGACATAATGTCAGACGATCGGCCAATCCTCAAGAAGGTGGGACCGCAATAATGCTCTTGCGCGTGACTGGACTCACACCTATACTCAAATCACCGCTCGTTATGATTGTCATACATTCTTTCTTCATACAAACGAGTTTCGCGTATTCGTCGCCGGCTGACGTGTAGTGACTGTCAGTCAACCTATAAGGAGTTCAGAATGGTCAAGGAAGACCACGATTGTGTTTCTCCCCCCTCCGGGGGGAAGAAACTGGCCATGCGTGCGGGATGGGCCTTTGCCCTCGCATCGGTCTTGGCGCTCACTGCCTGTGGCGGCGGCAGCGACTTCGGTCCTGCGGCTGGACCCGGGGCGGCGACGTCTTCCGAGTCAGTGCTGTCATCTCTCCCGGCTGATGCACAGACCGCCTATGAGAACGCTGACGCGTTAATCGGAACGACGCCGTACGGCGAGGGGTGGCAACCCAAGGGGCCGGCACCATGGACTATTGGCTATACGAGTCCGTACGCAGGAAATTCCTGGCAGACAACGGCTATGGATCACCTGATGAACGATGTGGTTCCGCGGTACCAGAAGGCTGGCTTGATCAAAGAGGTGATCGTTGCCCAGTCGGGTGGCGACGACACGGTGCAGAACCAGCAGATCCGACAACTCGTTGACCAGGGCGCAGACATTTTGATCGCCTGCTGCTCAGCAAAAACAGCTCTAAACCAGTCAATTGAGTACGCCCATGAAAAAGGTGTGCCTTTTGTTGCATGGAGTGGGCACGTGGATTCGCCATACGCCGTCAGCGCAGTAACGAACTATCGTCAGGCTGGAAGCGTCTTTGCCAAGTCAGTCTTCGACAAGATCGGTGGCAAAGGCAACGTTCTGGATGTCCAAGGCGTTCCGGGAGCCACCAATGCCATCGATTTCGAGGCCGGGGTTCAGGATGCGCTGAAGGAATACCCCGACATCAAACTTGTGGGGTCTGTCAACGGTATGTGGTCTGCGCCTGTGACTAAGACTGAGGTGCAGAAGTTCCTCGCAACCCACCCGGGCCAACTGGATGGTATTGTCGCGCAACCTGCTTCGGCTACGGGCGCTCTGCAGGCGCTTCAGCAGTCTGGTCGACCTGTTGTGCCGATCAATATCGGTGGAGAAACGGGCGCTGCGTGCTATTGGGTGAATCATCCTGAATTCGCCGACACTGGCTACAACATCTGGCCGCCAAAGGGTGAGATGGAACTGGGCATCGAGACTGCGGTACGCATCCTTCAGCAGCAGGGGCCGAAGATTCAGTCCATCGTCCTCAGCGTATCGCCCATTAGTTACGAGGACGCCAAAGCGGCCCTTGGGCCGAATTGTGACCCCAATGCCGATGGCTGGCTGGAGCCCAAGGACGGCTGGCTGACAGGTACCAAGCTTGATGCCTTCTTCGAGAAGCCCAGTGATCCGTTCGCCTGGAAGCCGTAATAGGCGGGCCGCCCGCTCTCGAAATAGATGATCACCGGAAGCGGTCGGTAAACAGAAGATCAACCCACGAAGCTGTCAGATGCACTGACAGACATCAAAGATGATGGATGGAGAACACAAGAAATGTCTGAGTACGATCTGGTCGTAATTGGTAGCGGTTTTGCTGGGGCCTCTGCCGCCCTGAGCTACTGCGAGAAAGCAGCCGACGAAGGTCGGTCCGGCCGGGTAGCAGTGGTCGAAGTTGGAGCAGAAGACGAACGTTCCGGAGGGTCACGCTGGACCATGGCCTGGCTTCGCGTCTACGAAGACGGCAGGCTCGACGAGTCCTGGAAGGACCGAGTTCAGGAAACGTCCAAGGGACTTGCTGACTTGGAATACTGCCTGGCACTGGAGCGTGAAGTCCCCGGGACCATCAAGTACCTGGAAGCCCATGGGGTGGAGCTCTACCAGCACTGGGAAAACGATGTCGCTCTTGAATACGAAACCGACAAGAGCATCAAATGGCCGGTCGGAGGTGGTCTTCAAATCGTCAACAACCTCCTCGCGCATTTCAGGAAGTTTGATAATTCCGAGATCCTCTACGAAACCGAAGCCGTAAAGCTGAGCATTTCGGACGAAGGCCGTGTCAACGGCGTGGTAGTCCGCGGTAAGGACGGGCTCCTTCGAACGCTCAGCTCCAAGGCCGTCGTCATTGCATCGGGCGGTTTCGAAGGTAACCCGGAAATGTTGACGCAGTACCTCGGCAATAACGCCGTCGACATAAAGCCAATCGTTCCAGGGCTGCACCGCAACAAGGGCGCCGGTATCCGCATGGCCATGGACATCGGGGCCGACACCGCCGGACAGTTCGACATGTTCCACTCCGAGGTCGTCGACTCTCGGACCAGCCGCCCTGACTCTGTAATTTGGGGCCACAACTACGGAATCTGTGTCAACGAACAGGGAAAGCGGTTCTTCGACGAGGGCGAAGACTACCTCTTTGCCCACTTCGAATTGCTGGCATACGAAGTCTGGAAAAACCAGAACCAGAAAGCCTACTTCATCACCGATAAGCCAGTCATGGAACGCATGCGCCCGGGCTGGGTCTATGAGACCACCGATTTGGAGCCGGAGGAGGGCGCGACGCTGGCTGAACTGGCAACCAAGCTGGGTCTCAGCCCGGAAGCACTCGAAGCCACCGTTCAGGAATTCAACGCGGCCACGGTCGGCGGACCATTCCAGCCTGAAATCCTTGACGGGTTGAGCACCGAAGGTCTCGTCCCACCAAAGTCCAACTGGGCGAATCGGATCGAATCCGGGCCATACTACGGATATCCGCTTGAGGCGAGGATCACCTTTACCTTTGGTGGGCTCAAAACAGACACCCAGGCGCGGGTCATCTCCGGCGGTGGAGTGCCGATTCCAGGCCTCTACGCAGCGGGCGAAATCACGGGATTGTTCTACCACGAGTACCCGCCGGCGACGTCGTCAATTCGTTCCATGACCTTTGGCCGAGTCGCAGGAGCTAACGCTGTGGGCTACCTGAACGAGCTGGAATCAGGCGACGCCTCAGTTTCGGCGCCGGCGACTCCACCCGCCAGCCGTGCTGCTGAGGCGACAGCCAGCCAAGGCTCGGCCATCCCCGCAGTCCCGGAGTCCGAAGCTGCGTCGAAGGCTGCTGAGGCAGCTGGCAGCAGGCGGTAGCTGGAGCAGGTGAGAGGCTCACCGCGGAGGTTACCTCGCCAAGTCCCATACGGAGCAAAAACTAGATAACAGGAGCTGGCACGCCTCGGGAACGGGGCGTGCCATTCCCTATTGGAGGAAAGTATGAGTCAACCACGTGTCTTCGACATGCCGCGTATCGAACGAGTCATTGAGGGCGGTGGTGCTATCCAACAAATTCCCGCCGAACTGGAGCGGCGGGGACTCAACCGTGCTCTTCTCGTAGCAGGCAAGTCCATCAGCGCCACGCGACAATTCGGTGATCTCGTCAGTGTGCTGGGAGCCAGGGCCGTCGCGGTGTACGGCAGGGTCGAGGCCCATAACCCAGTCAAGCGACTAGCTGAGCTAGTGGAGATCGCTCAGAACGCACGTGCCGACGTCGTGATAGGTGTCGGCGGAGGCTCCGCTGTTGACGCGGCGAAGCTCACGGCATTGGGAGTGGGGGAGGGTATTCAATCGGCGCAGGACTTCCTGGGCTACAGCATTTCCCATGGGTTGCCGGAGCTGCAAGGTACCCCGCTTCCTGTCCTGGCCGTGCCGACAACCTTATCGGCGGCAGAGTGGAATGGGGTTGCCGCCTTTGTTGACGACACGACAAACACCAAGGAACTGACCAGGTACCTCGCCCTTACGCCCAGAATTGTGGTGCTCGATCCGGAGCTGTGTGCCTTAACTCCCAGGAAGTTGTGGATCACAACCGGTGTCAGGGCGATCGATCATGCAGTAGAAATCGCCTATGCAACGAATGCGCACCCTTTCACCACGGCGCTGTGCACTGCGGCTCTCCGCACCCTGGCCGAGGATCTTCCCCTGACGGCGTCTGACCCTCATGACTACGAAGCGGCTCTGCGCTGCCAGCAGGCGGCCTGGATGTCACTGGTCGGAGTGCACAACGTACCAGTGGGGTTATCCCATGCCATCGGCCACCAGTTGGGTGCGGCCGGCGTTCCCCACGGCGTAACGTCCTGCATCACGCTGCCGCACGTTATGCGGTTCTACGCTCAAGCGACCGCAAGCCAACAGGCCATTATGGCCACCGTGCTGGCAGCGGCAAGAGGAACAACGAACGCCATGTCGGCTCCTGAGGAGCTGGAGCTGCTCTTCGAAAAGCTGGGAGTACCGCGGCAAATCCGTGAATTCGGCCTGAGCCCGGAGGCGTTGGAGAACGTTGTTCGCGCGACGATGGGCGAGGCGGAAGCCGTCATTCGTCAAGCACCGCGACCGGTATCAGCCGATGATGTAAGGGAGCTCTTACAGAAAGCCTACTAGCGAGCCGCACATATAGCGGAGAATACGTCGTTCTCATTCTTGCAACGCGGCAGATGCCAGCTCGCAACCAGCGGTTCCTGATCGGTCGTCGCGACACCCAAATAGCAGGTGTCGCGACGACCGATCTGCTTAACGTCGACAGGATGGTTTGCACAACCGAAGCACGGTTGGGTGGCCGCCGCCGTGGCACAACCCGCCGCCGCAGTGCCCGAGCGAATTGAGGACTCCATCGTTGGGCATCGCGCAACGGGCACGCAAAAGCCCGGCGGGGGATACCAGCCGGGCTTAAGCGCACTTTCGAACGCCGGCAATCACGTCATCGCGGGGCCTGGATAGCCTTGGTCTCGTCGGGGTCGGCGCCAGTGGAGCCAGCAACTTCATTGAGCGTTTCCTGGACGACGCGCATCGCTGCGAGCCCCGCGGGTGCGCCGCAATAGGCGGTGGCCTGCACGATTGATTCTACGATCTCACTTGGTTCTAAACCGTTCCTCAGGCCGCCTCGAACATGCACGGAAAGTTCGTGGTGCTGGTTGAGCGCGACCAGCATGCCGATATTGA
The DNA here is from genome assembly GCF_004028095.1 of Paenarthrobacter ureafaciens. Taxonomy (NCBI): domain Bacteria; kingdom Bacillati; phylum Actinomycetota; class Actinomycetes; order Micrococcales; family Micrococcaceae; genus Paenarthrobacter; species Paenarthrobacter ureafaciens. Next base: position 111,777 of record NZ_SBHM01000010.1, read on the forward strand.
GGAGGCTACGGCTTCGACGGTCAAGGCCGGGTCGGGTCCACACAGCGCCCCATACTGTTTCAGTGATGTGGGTCTGCAGGGCCTCACTTTCTGTTCCCGCTGTGCGCTCGAGGGAACCAGCGACGTATGCATCCCCGAGTACCTCCCTACGTACCTTGATTCCGGCATTCCATAGTTCGCTCTGTTCGTCTGCTTCATGCTGATTAGTCATTTCGGTCCTTCACGTATTCAGTCGTTCCCGCGTTGCGGCGCCACTGCCGGAGTTTCCCCTGGGCAGAGGGTTGATATGGAGGTCGAGAGCTTAGATTTGCTGTCTGATGTGGGGATTGCGCGCGTAGAAGCCGACGAGCGGGACGATCAGGAGGCCGAGTACAAATTGTTGTGCGTTGTTGTTCAATCCGTAGCCCACCAAGAGCGAGGTCAGGGCGATAAGGACGAGCACGCCGACGAGTGTGCTGCCATATCCTCCCCTGCCGCCGAGCAGGGAGGTTCCCCCTACGGCAACTGCGGCCACGGTGAGGAAGAGGTAGGGATCGCCCACACGCACGAACGCTCCACCTGTGAAGCCGAGCAGGAGTATTCCCGTGGCACCTGAAAAGAGGCCGCTGAGCGCGTAGACAGTGACCCACCGGCGCGGTTCGGAGATGAGCATGAGGCGGGCGGCTGAGCGGTTTCCACCCAAGGCATACGTGCTCCGACCAAACCACGTTGAACGCATGATGAAGATCAGGGCAGCGGCGAGAACAAGCCAAATGAGGATGACTGGAGGTACAGGAACGCCTAGCGTTTCTCCACTCAGCGAGGAAATGTTGGCGAGCCAATCAGGTACCACTCCGCTCGTGCCACCGGCATTCGAGGCGCCCGCGCTCGTGAGAACTTGCGTCGCCCCCACGGTGGCGAATCCAACACCCAGGGACACGATGAGAGCTTGATTCTGAAGATGGAGACTTATGAGGCCGTTTATCGTGCCGACGACGATGCCGAGAACAAGAGTAATCACGATCGCCATGCCTGCCGGTACGCCCGAGCTGATCATGTAGAGGGTCCCGATGTTGGCAGAACCAATCAAGTAGGGAATGGAGAGGTCAAGCCCGCCGAGCAACGCGCAGAGAGTCTGCCCAACCGATGCCAGGCCAAGGAAAGCGCCGAGAAGCAGCATGGAGCGAACATTAGAGCCAGATAGGAAACCTTGTACTGTGGCGGCGCCGACGGCAAGCAATGCCGCCAGCATAATGAGCCCGAGTATGACGTTCTTTTGCCCCGACGCCTTGGACAGCAGCGGTACTCGGATGTTTCGTTGTTGCGCTTTGATGGATGTCATGATGCTTTTACCTCCCGGCGCTTGCGCCACAGTGATGGGATGATCACGCTGATCAGGAGTGCTGCAACCAGGATGAGGCCGTACGAGAGCTGCACAACGAATGAGGCCAATGACCCCAGAGAGAACGTGGTCAGAGTGAATGAGATAAGCGTGACGGCGACGGCCCCGGGAATGGAGCCCAATACGCCGCCGCGCCCACCCGCAAGGCTGATACCTCCAAGCACCAGGGCTGTAATCGCTGCGAGTGTGTAGGTGCCTCCTTGGGTGGGGTTTCCCGATGCTATTTGACCGGTGTAGGCCAGGCCGCCCGCACCAATCAGCAACCCGGAAATACCGTGAGCGACTACGCGGATCATAGTAACGGGTACTCCGCTGACGAACGCGGTGCGCTGGTTCGACCCGACGAGCCTTAGGTTTGTGAACAGTTGGGTTCTGGTGAACGCCCACCAACCCAATATTGCCAAGATCAGAACAATAGTCATTGGGGCGAGTATCGACCTGCCGGATCCCCACTCAGCGAGCCATCTCGGAGCCTGACCGCCAGGCTGTGCGAGGATAACCAGGTTGATCCCGGACAATGCCAGGAATGCACTCAGAGTTACGATCACCGGTTCGATGCGGGCGACCGTAATGACGATGGCCTGGATGATTTGTATCAAGACACCAATGCCAAGCGCCCACGCGATGACAGCAACGGGTGACCCTATCTGTTGGTCGAAGAGGACTTTGACGAGGGTGACATTGACGAAGATCATCAGCGGACCCGCGGACAGATCAACACCGCTGCCCACCAGGGCCGTGACAGTTATTCCCATCACCACCAGGACCAGAGGTACGGCCGAGACCAGCAGCCCCCCGATGCCGCTGGCAGTGAAGAGGTAAGGAGCGCGTATTGCGCACACGATGAGAAGGACGGCAAGCAAACCCCACGCGGCGAATGCGTAGGTAGATTTGCTGGTGAATCTGCCAAATCGGCTTTGTTGTTTCATTGCTGCTCCACCAGTGCTTTCTCGACGTCGAAGTCTGCTTCAAGGTGACCGAACATTCCGGCAAGAACGCGGTCGGAGGTGATGTTGTCGCCGGTCACCCAACCCAGGAGGGCGCCGTCGCGGAAAACGGCCACACGGTCACAGAGCCCGATGAGTTCATCGATCTCGGTAGAGAGATAGATAATTCCGGTTCCTTCGAGAGCTAGATGTTCCAACTGGGCATACAGTTCGCGCTTTGTGCTGATGTCGACTCCACGTGCGGGATCGTTGAGGGCAACAACTTGCGGATCTTGAGCCAGTTCCCTACCGATGAGGACTTTTTGTTGGTTACCGCCGCTGAGGGAGGTGATGGGATCCGATGATGCGCCTGCCCGTAGCTTCAGGGTTTTGGACATGTCATTAAAGCGAGCCGAGATGGCTGTCCTGTCGATGACGCCGGCACGGCGGTGATGACGGTACAACGGCATCCCGAAATTCTCGAAAATGCTGAGATTCGGGAAAATCCCCTCCTTGCGTCGATCGCCTGAAATATAGGAGACTTTCGCTGCTACAGCTTCTGCCAGGTTGCTAATGGGGTGCTCTGCGCCGGTCCTGGCAATGGCGGTAACTTCGCCGTTGATGGCCTGTCGTACGCCCGTGAGGGTTTGGAGGAACTCGGCCTGACCTTGACCGTCCAACCCGGCAAAGCCGACGATCTCGCCACTATGCAGCACAAAGTCCGAAGGCCGTGCTCCCTGCGTTGCCACGAGCCCGGCGGCTTGAAGGACGATGTCTGCTGTTCCGCCCTTGGAGAGCCTTTGCGATGGAGCTGCCTGGCCGTTCCGCTCCTTGACGCCGGTCATGAGTTCAATAAGACGGGATTCTGTGATCTCGCTGCCTCTGAGGATCCCGACGTCAATTCCGTCGCGCAGAACCGTTGCACTGTCGGCGAAAGTCGTGAGCTCAGCGATACGGTGAGTAACAATCACAACGCAGACGCCTTCGGAGCGGAGGCGCTCCATTTGGGCGTAAAGCCGTGCAGCCCCCGAAAGGTCGAGCGCCGCGGTGGACTCATCGAAGATCACTACTCTCGGTGAACGCACAAGGGCGCGCGCAATGGTGACCCATTGCCGGTCTGCCAGACTCAGGGTTTCCACCAATGCAGAGGCGTCGACGGGATGGCCCATAAGCTGCTCCAGCACATCGGTTGCACGTCGGTGCTGCTCGCTCCTGGACGTGCGGGAGTGCCATACGCCCTGTGATCCGATGAATACGTTGTCCGAAATACTCGCGCCTTCAGCGACCAGGACTTCCTGGAATACGGTCGCGACGCCTGTCTTGAGTGCCTCGCCCGGACTCGACACGTGGTGACCATGGATGTCCACGGATCCCTCGTCGGGGAGAACGATGCCGGACATGATTTTCGCCAGCGTGCTTTTCCCGCTGCCGTTCTCACCGACGATCGCGTGGATTTCCCCAGCACGCGCGGAGAAGCTCGCTCCTCGCAGGGCCTGTGTCTCCCCGAACGACTTCTTCACGTCCTGGATTACTACAGCTGTCTCGAAATTCTCGGCCGCCATCGTTCTGGGGGCCAAATCGAGGTCCAGGTCTTCATTGACCATTACTTTGTCCTTACGGTCGGTATCTGCTCCGTCCCCTCCTCGGGAAGAAGTTCAGATCACACTTGAGGCTACTGAGTACGATTGTCGCAATGCCTTTTTGTCATACAAAACAGCTCTTGGCTTGATTATAGGATTGTTGATCGCGTCAGGGCAATAGACTCTACTTCGCGTGCGAGTGGGGGCTGACACTATGTCGGACAATCCGATCGGCAGTCATTATGGTCGCTCCCGCCCTGCTCGTAGTACGCTAAGTCAAGGCATTCACGACAGGAGGGGAGGCTGCCATGGAGTCGCCACTGGGTTTGAGGCTGCAGCGCGACGACATGTCGTTGCGTAAACTGGCCGAAAACACGCTACGGGACGCCATCTTGTACGGAGCCTTCACGCCAGGGCAAAAGCTGATAGAACGGGACCTCTGCGACAGGCTCGGTGTTAGTCGTACACTCCTGCGGGAAGCGCTGAAGCAATTGGAGGCCGAAGGGCTGATAACCAACGTGGTCCACAAGGGCCCCTCCGTTGCGGTGATTACGGAAGAAGATGCTCGTGAAATTTATGAGGCCCGGGAACTCATCGAGGGCCACCTCGCATATTGCTTCACGGTCAAGGCATCAGACGGCGAAATCGACAAGCTCGCAGCCTCTGTTCGGGCTCTCCACGAGTCGGACATCGCGTCCGATCAGATAAACGTGCTCCAAGCGAAGAACGGCTTCTATGAAGTTCTCTTCGCTGGGTCCGGAAACCACGTACTCGCGCAGATGCTTCAGCAGTTGAACAATCGTGTAACCATGCTGCGTAGGATGACCCTGTCCTCACCGGGACGGTTTGAGCAGACGGTGGCTGAACTGGACGAAATCGTTCAGGCAGTCCGCAGCCGAGATGCTGATGAAGCAAGCAGGCTTTGTCGTGCCCACGTTAGGAATGCCGGCGACATTGCGCTCTCCAGCTTCCACGCCCCTTCTCCAGCGGAGGCTGGAGCAGAAGGAAAGTCCGCCTGAAAGACGACGGCCTTACACGTGCTCGGATCGGCCGCTTCCGCTCTCCTCGTATATGAAGTCCTGTCGGCGCTAATCCGACAACGCAAACCTAAGCACCCGAGATAACGACTCCCTCGCGGTGATCGAAGGCTTTGCGCTGGTGGGTAGTGTCGGAGACTACCCATATGACAGTGAAGTCTTCGGTGATTGCGTCCACGGTGGCCTGGTAGGGCTCGCCGACGGATTCTTGTACAAGGACGTTCCGGGTAGGCCGAAGCCCGGACCAGTTCTGTCTGCTCCGGGCTTCGGTGGTGGAGGCTTTTTCCATGCTCGTGCCGTCCTTAGGGAGCTTCAGCGGGGTTATTGGCAGTGACATAGGTGGAAACGGTCCGTGCTTCCAGCTCAGGAATTATGTGTATAGCCCCGATGGTGAGAAAGTGTTGCGACTGCCGATGGACGTCAAAGTCCTCGGCAGTGTGGTAACTCTCCAGGATGACAATCTTCCTGTCATCTTCGACCCCGCGAAAGAATTCGTAGGAGATGTTGCCGGGTTCTTCACGGGTTTGGGCTGCCATCTTCTCCAGATGTCCGAGAACCTCTTCTGTGGTTCCGGGTTTGGTTCTGTATCTGGCAACGACATTGAAGATGCTGGTCATGATTTCTCCTCTTGGTCTTGGTGGGTTGCGCCGATGGCTACGCCCGTCCCGGCGGGAAGTTCCTGGCAGGGACGGAATCGTGCCAGAACGTCAGGATCGTGGCCGGCGACGATGGTAAGCCGGCGGTGTCGCGCTTCTTCACGGATGAACGAAAATGCCTCATACATGGCCGGCAGATCGCTGACTGCCGTAAAGGGCATGTCGCGTTCGAGCTCTTCGTAAAAGTGGACAGCGTCAGAGGCCAGCAGAACGTCCCCCTCCGAAGTGGGAACGTAGACAATTGCTTGCCCAGGTGTGTGCCCGCCGACCTCGACGAGTCTGATGCCCGGGGCCGGTGATGTTTCGCCCGAGAACAATTTGAGGCGCCCCTGGGTTTCGGCCAGGCGAAGCTGGTCTATTTCACCGTCTTCTGCGTAGAAGGAGAACTGGACGTGCCCGGCAGTGGGTGAGGTCCAGAACTTGTATTCCGCTTCGGCAATGTGGATCCGGGCGTTCGGGAACAGATCAAGGTTTCCGATGTGATCGTAGTGGCCGTGGGTCACGATCACGTCTGCAACATCCTTCGGGTTGACGCCCAGGTGGGCAAGCGCCTCGGCCGGGTGCAGCAGTAGAGTGCGGCCACGACGTCGGCCCGCAGCCTCGCCAAAACCTGTGTCCACAACAACGGTTCCTGCCGGGCTCTGAAGAATCCAGAAGTAGTAGTCGACGGTGGCCGGGCCATCGTCTTCCCCGTACAAGCGGTAGTTAAGGTAGACGTCGCTGCGTTCAGTGGCCCGGGTGCCGACGCAAACAACGACAACTCGGTAGACGCCGTCGTTCTTACCCGGCGCCATTGCCGCCCTCGTGAACTGGCACCGACGGTTCGAGTCCGTCCGCGCCGACGACTTCCCGCCACGCCTCGAATCCGGCCTGGAAGGCGACGATGCCGGCTTCAGGAAGCGAAATCTCGATCGCTTCCAGGATTTCAGTTGGCGTCAGGCCAAGGTCAAGGGCTACGCGGATGTGGGACTGGATGTGTCCTTTGGATGCGCGCATGACAGTGAGGCTGGCAATGAAGATGAGTTCCTTGGTCCGGCGGTCAAGAGTCCGCTCATCCAGATAGGCGGCGGAGACCACATGGTTGGCCGCCTGAAGTACGGGAAAATCATGCTTGGCCATTACTTTGTGGTAGTCGAGTACGTATCCGCGTTTGCGCGCCATGTCATCGATGAAGGTCTGGGCCTCGGCGGTCTGGTCGTTCAGATCAATGGTCATATTGGTGTCCTTCCGGATGGTACGGCGATCAGCTGGTGCGCAGCGATGCGCCGTTGAGCTTTTCGTAGTAGCGGGCAAATTCGGTGTGGTCCGGGTGGTCACTGTCCAAAAGCCCCCGCGCTTTTTCGGCTGTCTCCTGCGCGGTGAGCACAATCGGCGCCTCCGCGGATTGCTGGGAAATAAGGTTCCTGGCAATGTTCAGGTCCTTGAGCATCAGGTCCATGGCAAAGCCCGAATCAAAACTTCCAGTCAGGATATGGCGGGGATATTTGAATTCTGACGCTTGGCTGCGGCCCGTGGAGCCATTGATGACTTCCAACATTTTCTCGGGTGCAATTCCAGCCGTTGCGGCCACCGTCAGAATTTCGGCGGCTGCGGCGAGGTTGGTGGCCGACAACAAGTTGTTCAGCGCTTTGGCTGCATGTCCCGTCCCCGGCGGCCCAACATGAGTGATGGACTCGCCGAGGTTGCGAAGGTGCCGTTTGGCGCGTTCGACGGCGGTGCTGTCGCCGCCAACCATGATGGCCAGCTTCCCGGTCAGGGCTTTCGCCACACCACCGGACACTGGTGCATCGACAAAGTCGATGCCGAGGTCAGCCGCTTCAGCAGCCAAGGTTGCGGTGCTCTCGGGTTCCGAGGAGCTCATGTCAATGATCAGGGTTCCAGTCGCAAGGCGCTTCAAGAGCCCCGGGCTGGTGCGCAGGACAGACTCAACAATTCGGCTGTTGGGAAGCATGAGAATCACGGTCCCCACGTGGGCCGGGATGTTCGCCAAGTCCGGCAGAGCCGTGCCGTTCGTCGCCGCAGCCACCTCCGCGGCGACCACAGGGTTCGTGTCGTAGACGAAGAGTTCGCGTCCGGGGGAGTAGTTGATGGCCATCGGCCTGCCCATGTTCCCGAGCCCAATAAAAAGGGATGCGTGAGTGTCGGCGATTACCATGTTGATGTTCCTCCATCGATGGTGAGCACAGATCCCGTAGCGAAGCTGGACTCTTTAGCGGCCAGCCAGACAATGGCTTCGGCAACTTCTTCCGGTAGCCCCATGCGATGCATGGGCGAACGGCCGTTGAGGGAGTCAACAAGCTCTTGGGGTTCTGCTGACTCGGCGATCATCTTGTCAAAATAGGGCGAGTTGATGGTTCCCGGAGCCACGGCATTGACGCGGATGCCCTGATCCACGTGGTCAAGGGCCATGGCTCGGGTGAGTGCCGATACGCCGCCTTTGGAAGCCACGTATGCGGCACGGTCACGGATGCCAACGTTCGCTGTGTACGAGGACGTGTTCACAATCCGGCCATCACCCGTCTTTGCGAGTTCCGGGATGGCGTACTTCGAGCAGAGGTACACGCCTTTGAGATTGACGGACATGAGGCGGTCCCAGTTGTCTTCGTCGATTTCCAGGACGTTGCCGGGGAAACCGAAGCCCGCGTTATTGCAGAGGACATCAATGCCCCCAAAGTGATCCACGACAGCCTTGATCATTGAGCGGACGCTGGCCGAGTCGCTGACGTCGACGGTGACTGCAATGGCCTTGGCGCCAGCCTCGTCGGCGACTTCCCGGGCCGCCGCTTCATTCTTGTCGGCGACGACTATGTTGGCACCAAGCTCAGCGAATTGCAGGGCTGCCGCCCTGCCGATTCCGCTGCCGGCGCCAGTGACTATGACGGTTTGGTCAGTGAAGTTCACGAGGCGTTTCCCTTGAGGTCAATGATCTGACGGATTACCCGGCCTTCGCGGAGTTCATCCATGGCATGGTTGATGTCGTCCAGAGCAATGGTGCCGGAGATGAGCTTTTCTACTGGCAGGATGCCATCCAGGTACATCCGGGCATAGCGGGCGATGTCCTCGGAGGGAATGCCGGAGCCCATGTAGGAGCCGATGAGCTGACGGGCTTCAACCACCAGGTTCAAGGGCGAGATTTCGAGGCGTGCTTCGGGTCGTGGAAGCCCGACTGTCACAGTACGGCCGCCTGGTTTGGTCATGTCGATGGCACCGGAGAGTGCGGCCGGGTTTCCTACGCACTCGATCACGGCATCGAATTTAAGACCGGCGGCCGCTGCGTCGGCGGGTGTGTAGGCGGCAGTCGCACCAATCTCCAGCGACGTTTGCAGCTTGGACGGAAGCATGTCGATGGCCACAACTTCTCCTGCCCCGGCTGCGATAGCCACAAGTGCTGCTGCGAGGCCCACCCCGCCCATGCCGACAATTGCGACGGACTCGCCGGGCCGTACTTTCGCTGCATTAGTGACTGCGCCACCGCCAGTGAGGACGGCGCACCCAAGGAGAGCGCCGACGTCGGCCGGTACGCCATCGGGCAAGGGGACCACAGAATGTTTATCCACGACAGCGTATTCGGCAAACGCCGAGACTCCGCCATGGTGGTCCAAAGGCTTCCCGTTGATGCGCAGACGTCGGTCGCCGCGAAGAAGCGTTCCCTCAGCGTTGGCCCTGGTGCCTTCGAGGCACAGCGCCCACCCGTT
>NZ_SBHM01000011.1 GCF_004028095.1 Paenarthrobacter ureafaciens
AGGCCACCAAAGCCGTGGCGGCCCAGAACATGGCCAAGCGTGCCGAGCGTCTGTTGAGCGGACTTGAGGCGGTGCGCGAGCAGGACCGCGTAGCAGCCCTGCGCTTCCCTGAGCCCTCGCCCTGCGGCAAGACTCCGCTGACCGCCGAGGGGCTGAGCAAGTCCTACGGGTCTTTGGAAATCTTCACGGACGTTGACCTGGCCATCGACCGGGGCTCCAAGGTGGTCATCCTGGGCCTCAACGGTGCAGGCAAAACGACGCTGCTGCGCATGCTCGCGGGAGTGGACAAACCGGATACGGGAGAGATCATCCCGGGCCACGGGCTCAAGGTCGGCTACTACGCGCAGGAACACGAAACCCTGGACCACGACCGCACGGTGCTCGAGAACATGCGTTCCTCCGCGCCCGATATGAAGGATGCGGAGGTCCGGGGGATCCTGGGTTCCTTCCTCTTCTCCGGTGACGACGTCGACAAGCCTGCCGGAGTGCTCTCCGGCGGTGAGAAAACCCGCTTGGCCTTGGCTACGATCGTCGCTTCCAGCGCGAACGTGCTGCTGCTGGATGAGCCCACCAACAACCTCGACCCCGCCAGCCGCGCGGAAATCCTGGGCGCCCTGAAGAATTACACTGGAGCCGTCGTCATGGTCAGCCACGACGAAGGAGCCGTTGCAGCGCTCAATCCGGAACGCGTTGTGCTGCTTCCCGACGGCGTAGAGGACCTTTGGAACGAGGACTACCTCGATCTGATCACGCTGGCGTAAGCCCGCGCCGCGGGCGCAGCCGGGCTAACGGACGTCGAGTTCTTCGGCGTCGGTGATTCGCCGCAGGTCCTCGTAGGTAATGGAGAACATCGAGTGATGGTCTCCTGCGCCTGCCCACAGTTCGTAGTGAACCCTCAATGAGTTGTCCAGGATGGTACGGATCTTTGCGGGGTGGCCCACTGGTGCCACGCCGCCCACTTCCTGGCCGGTGTGCGCCAGGACGAATTCGGGTTTGGCGCGGCGGATCTGTCCCGTTTCCAGCCGGCGGGCGACGTGTGCCGTGTCGACTTTCGCTGCGCCGCTCGCCAGGATCAGAAGAGGTTCGCCGTCTACCTCAAATATGAGGCTGTTGGTGATGGCAGCGACCTCACAGCCCAGAACGGAAGCTGCGGCTGCCGCCGTCGGAACTTCCTCGTCGAAGATCCGTACGGTATCCGCAACGCCAAGCGCCGTGAGCGCCGCCTTGACCGACAGGACCGGCTCCGGGATCTTTTCAGTAACCTTGGGCATCCAGAATCGCGTCTTCCTCTTCTTCCGACGTGGGCTTCTTGTTTCGCCGGGGGGCCGGTGCCGGCCGCTTCCGGGGACCTGCAGCGGCGATGACGTCGTCGTCTTCATCGTCCTCAGCATCGATTGCCGCGTTACGTGCCTGTTGGCGGGCAGCGTAGCCGAAGCCGATGAACATCAACACTCCGAAAGCGAACCACTGGAGTGAGTATGAAAGGTGGGTTCCCTCTTCAGTGGCCGGCTTGGGAAACGGCGTAGGCATCGGCTGCACAGGGGGAGTCTCACTTGCCAGCTGCCCGTAGGCACCCGTTTCGATGGTGTACGGCAGTTCCTCGGCAAATCCCGGAAGGTCGATGGAAGCGAGTTGGCCTTCCACCGCGCCGCGGTCCAGTTTCGGCTCGGACGGCTTGAGGCGGGCGACGACCGTGACCTCACCTGCAGGAGGCGATGGAACGACGTCGGGCCTTCCCGGAGTGTTGTTGCCAATCGGTAGCCAGCCGCGATCGATGATCACTGTTTCGCCGGTGGTCAGGCGGAATGGAACAACGACGTCGTAGCCGGGTTGGCCATTGAGCGGCCTGTTGCGGACTACCCGCTGCCCGTCGACGTCATAGCTGCCGCGCAACTCCACCTGGGTCCATTCACGGTCCGGATCCAAGTGGCGGAACTGGTCCTTTACATCGGCGAATGGCACCGGGGTAGCTGAGTAGTTGCTGACGACGCGGTCAATCTCAGCCAGTGTCTCGGCGCGCCGATCCATCTGCCAGCGGCCAAGGAAGACGCACGCCGTCGCGAAGATGACGGCCAGGACAAAGTAGCCCAGCCACTTGCTGGAAAACAGGAAACGGTACATTCAGGCTGTCCCGCCCACTGACGCTGCCGCGGATCCGAAAGGCACGGTTTCCTTCCACAGACCCCGCGTTTGCAGGTAATCCTCAAGCCAGGCCCGGTGCTCGTTGCATGCGAGCCATACCTTGCGGCGTTCAGGTGTATGGATTCTGGGGTTGTTCCACAGGAGCTGCCAATCGGCCGCTGCCCGGCATCCCTTGCGCGAGCATTGTTCAGGCGCCGCGGCGCGCGGGGATTCCTCGCCGCCCAAGCCGCCGAGGTTGAAGATGTTCATGAAGCTGCCCGTTCGTCGCCGGCGTTCCCGGCTTCCTCTGATGCATCGTCGCCCGCGGGAGTTTCGTCATCCGCCAGTTCGCCCTGGAGGAGGGTGACGGAGTCATCCGCTTCGGGTTCCTCATCGCTGCCGGACTGGCTGGTGCCTTCAATCTCCGGCACGGCGACGTAGTCCAGCAATGAATCACTGTGGACTTCGGCTTTGTCGCTGCCGTTGGCAATAACCACCGCGATCCAGGGCAGGAAGACAGCTCCAGCCACGGCGAGGATCTTGAACCAGCCATCCACTACGAAAATGAGGACGATGCAGACCATGCGAATGCCCATGGCTATTGAATACTTGATCATGCGTTCGCGCATGTCCTCGGAGTGTGCAGCTGCTGCATCAGTGATGCTATGGACCTCGGGGTCGCTCGAGTAGGCGTCCGGATCCCCGGGCACCTGCTGCAGGGGACTGTTCTCTCGTGTCACAGCTGAATAATCACGCTCCAAAGGCTCCCGTTAATTCTCTCACCGATCCGATGAGTCACCCAAACCGCGCTGGCAGAAGCGGTTACCAGCGCGTTGCGGGAGGCGGCGGCTAAGATCGAGGCAGGAAATCCCTCGTCATCGCGGTAGAGTCCGCAGAATTCGGAGCCCATTCATGCCTGAAGCAGTACCCAGCGGCCGCAGCGTCCTTATTACCGGCGGTAACCGCGGAATCGGACTGGCCATTGCCGAGTCTTTCCTCGCAAATGGAGACAAGGTAGCCGTTACCTACAGGAGCGAAACGGAGTTGCCTGAAGGCATCCTGGGGGTCAAAGCCGATGTGACGGATGAGGCTTCCATTGATGCAGCCTTCAAGATCGTGGAAGAGGCCCACGGCCCGGTGGAGGTTCTGGTGGCCAACGCCGGAATCACCAAGGACACTCTTCTCCTGCGCATGAGCGAGGACGACTTCACGTCGGTTCTGGACACCAACCTGACAGGCGCCTTCAGGGTCATCAAGCGGGCTTCCAAGGGAATGATCCGTTTGCGCAAGGGCCGGGTGATCCTGATCTCCTCGGTCTCCGGCCTCTACGGCGCTCCGGGCCAGATCAACTACTCCGCTTCCAAGGCCGGAATGGTGGGCATGGCGCGTTCGCTGACGCGGGAGCTGGGCAGCCGAGGCATTACGGCAAACGTCGTAGCACCGGGGTTCATCAACACGGATATGACGGCTGAGCTTCCGGAAGAGACCCAGAAGTCCTACCTTGCCAACGTTCCTGCGGGGCGTTTCGCGGAGGCTTCGGAGGTGGCCAACGTTGTGCGCTGGGTTGCGAGCGATGAGGCGGCTTACATCTCCGGCGCCGTTATTCCCGTTGACGGCGGCCTTGGCATGGGCCACTAGCGCCGACGCACCGGGACAAACAATTTGTGGGGGCTCCACAACACGCATTCCGCTTTGCCACCGGCAGGATGGAAGCAGGGCCCAAAGATGTGGAAGAAGTGAACAGAAGGAGCACGCATGGGAACGCTTGATAACAAGACAGCCATTGTGACGGGATCCTCCCGCGGCATAGGCGCAGAGGTTGCCAAGATCCTCGCGGCCGAAGGTGCCGCCGTCGTCGTCAACTACCGCCAGAAGGCGCCCCGCGCCAATAAGGTGGTGGCTGATATCCAGGCTGCGGGCGGTCGCGCTGCAGCAGTGGGCGCAGACCTCACCACGGAAGAAGGCGTTCACGCCCTCGCCAGTACGGCCATGGAGGAATTCGGCTCCCTCGACATCCTGGTGTTGAACGCCTCCGGCGGCATGGAATCCGGGATGGAGGAGGGGTACGCCCTGAAGCTGAACCGTGATGCACAGATCAACATGCTCAATGCTGCAGTTCCGCTCATGCCGGAGGGCTCCCGGGTGGTTTTCGTCACCAGTCACCAGGCGCATTTCGTTGAGACCGTGCCAACCATGCCCGAGTACGAGCCAGTTGCCAAGAGCAAGCGGGCCGGGGAGGACGCCCTGCGCGCCCTGCTGCCTGACCTCGCCAACAAAGGCATCAAGCTGGTGGTGGTGTCCGGGGACATGATCGAGGGCACGGTGACCGCGACGCTCCTGGACCGTTCAAATCCCGGCGCCATCGAGGCCAGGCGCGCCGAGGCCGGGAAGCTGTACTCGGTGGAAGAGTTTGCCGCCGAAGTAGCCAAGATGGTCACCGCGGACGTCGAATCGGGACACACCGAATACGTAGGCGGCGCTGACTACTTCGGGAAGTCAGAGCAGTAAAGCCTTTTCAAGAGGGGGTCCGGGACAAAATGTCCCGGGCCCCCTCTTTTGTTGTTGACCACACTTTCCGCTGCGTGGGATTGGAGTCACTTACCAATTCAATAAAAGTTCCATCTTTTCCCATCACGTTTTGTGAGTTTCTGTTTCAAGAACCATTTCTTGCATTACAAAGTCTCTTCTGATTGACTCGGCAATGTGCTCCGTTCGTGAATGCGCCCCACCGCCCGGACCGATGCGCACCAAAAGAATTTCTCCGGCCGCCAGCGCCGATTTCGCGAAACCAGGAGCTTTTGTGGACCTTCTCTTGCACGTGGACGATATCCGTGCGTCACACGACCAGCGGCGCATCCTTCGCGGTGTAGGCTTTTCGCTGCACCGTGGAGAGATTCTGGGATTGATAGGCACCAACGGGGCGGGTAAAACCACCTTGATGGACGTCCTGACCGGCTCCCATCTACCCAACGGCGGGCGCATGAGCCTCGCCGGCGAAAACTTCAACCCGGACTCCTTGGAAGCAGCCCAGGCCTGCGGCGTAGGCCTCATTCCCCAAAATTTTCGGCTTGATCCTGAACAGACCGTCGCCAAGGCTATCTTCCGCAGGACGTTCCAGGCCGCTAAGCACCATCCCGAGCTCCGGGCCCAGGCAGCAAAGCTCATCGCGGAGGTGGGGGTGGACCTGGACCCTGACGCGAAAGTAGGAGTCCTGGTCCGCGCCGAGCAGGCCCTGGTGGAAGTCCTCCGTATGGTGGCGGAAGAGGCACAGTTGGTCATCATGGACGAGGTCGCGGCTTCCTTGCCGGACCACGATGTAGCAGTGCTGCACAAGGTACTGCGGATGCTGACAGGCCAAGGACGCGCCATCATCTACATCACCCACCGGTTGGATGAAGTGCGCTCGATTACGGCCCGGTAACGCTCCAGGGAGAAGATCAGGGTCACGTTGACGCTGATGCCCTCGGCCAGGACGGCCGTGATGGCCTCGAGGCCCTCGAGCGTGGCGGGGATTTTGATGTGGACGTTGTCCTTATTCACCGTGGCGTACAGCTGCTTCGCTTCGGCGATCGTGCCTTCCGTGTCCCAAGCGAGGCGGGGGTCCACCTCGATGGAAACGCGGCCGTCGACACCGTTGGTGGCGGCAGCGACAGGTGCGAAGAGGTCGCAGGCGTCGGCGACGTCGGTGGTGGTGATGGCGAAGATTGTTTCTTCAACGCTGGCACCCTCTGCAGCCTTCGCTGCGATGGTCGCATCGTAGTCCGTGCCGGCGGTGATCGCGGCATGGAAGATGGACGGGTTGGTGGTTACGCCAACGACGTTCTTCTCGTCGATGAGCTTCTGCAGCGTGCCAGTGTCCAGGCGGGTGCGGGAGAGGTCATCGAGCCAGATGGAAACGCCGGCGTCGGAGAGTTGCTGCGTGGGAGTGCTGGTCATGTCTTTTATCTCCTTCGAAGTTCGCAGTCAGTTATGCGTTGACGGCTGCGAGCGAGTCTTTGGCAGCGGCTGCAACGGCTTCGGCGGTGATGCCGAACTCCGTGAAGAGCCGCTTGTAGTCGGCGGAGGCGCCGAAGTGCTCAAGGCTGATGGAACGGCCGGCGTCCCCAACGAATTCGCGCCATCCCTGGGCAAGGCCGGCTTCGACGGAAACGCGTGCCTTCACGTCGGACGGAAGGACGGACTCGCGGTATGCCTCGTCCTGCTTGTTGAACCACTCAACGCACGGCATGGAGACAACGCGGGTGGCGATGCCTTCGGACTGGAGGGCTTCGCGGGCTGCGACGGCGAGCTGGACCTCGGAACCGGTGCCGATCAGGATCACCTGGGCGTCAACCGTTTCGCCGCCCTTGGAGGCTTCGGCCAGGACGTAGCCGCCCTTTGCCACGCCGGCGGTGGACGCGAACGTGTCACCGCTGGCTTCACCTTCACCACGTGCGTACGTGGGGATGTTCTGGCGGGTCAGGACGATGCCTGCCGGGTTCTCGTGGTTCTCGAGCATGACCTTCCAGGCTGCGGCAACCTCGTTGGCGTCGCCCGGGCGGACAACATCCAGGCCCGGGATGGCGCGCAGCGAAGCGAGCTGCTCCACAGGCTGGTGGGTGGGGCCGTCTTCGCCCAGGCCGATGGAGTCGTGCGTCCACACGTACAGCGAGGGAACACCCATCAGCGCGCCGAGGCGGATGGCCGGGCGCTGGTAGTCGGAGAAGATCAGGAACGTGCCGGAGAACGCACGGGTGCGGCCATGCAGGGCGATGCCGTTCACAATCGAGGCAGCAGCGTGCTCGCGGATACCGAAGTGCAGCACACGGCCGTAGGGGTTGCCCTTCCAGGCGTCGGTGGAACGCGAGGTGGGGATGAACGACGGCGAGCCCTCGATCGTGGTGTTGTTGGACTCGGCGAGGTCGGCAGAACCGCCCCAGAGTTCCGGGAGGACCGGGCCGATCGCGTTCAGGACCTTGCCCGAAGCTGCACGGGTGGAAACGTCCTTGCCCGCCTCGAACACCGGCAGGGCTGCGTCGATGCCCACGGGCAGCTTCTTTGCCTCGATGCGCTCCAGGAGTGCGGCACCATCCGGGTTGGACGCCTGCCATGCCTCGAACTTGCTCTGCCAGGCAGCGCGCTCTTCGGAACCACGCTCAACAACCTTGCGGGCGTGGGCGAGAACCTCTTCATCGACCTCGAAGGACTTCGCAGGATCAAAGCCAAGAACGGTCTTAAGAGCGGCAACCTCTTCGGCACCGAGGGCCGAACCGTGGATCTTGCCGGTGTTCTGCTTCTTCGGGGCCGGGTAACCGATGATGGTGCGCAGCGAGATGATGGACGGCTTGGTGGTCTCTGCCTTGGCCTTCAGCAGGGCCGAGTAGAGTTCCTGGACATCTTCGACGTACTCGCCGGTCTTGGTCCAGTCCACCCGCTGGGTGTGCCAGCCGTAAGCTTCGTAACGCTTCAGAACGTCCTCGGTGAATGCAACGTCGGTGTCGTCTTCGATCGAGATGTGGTTCTCGTCGTAGATCACTACGAGGTTGCCCAGTTCCTGGTGGCCGGCCAGCGAGGAAGCCTCGGAGGTCACGCCTTCCTGCAGGTCGCCGTCGGAAGCGATGACCCAGATGGTGTGGTCGAACGGCGACTCGCCGGCGGGAGCATCGGCGTCGAACAGGCCGCGCTGGCGGCGCTGGGAGTAAGCGAACCCGACCGAGGACGCGAGGCCCTGGCCCAGCGGGCCGGTGGTGATTTCCACGCCTGCGGTGTGCTTGTACTCGGGGTGGCCCGGGGTCAGGGAGCCCCAGGTACGCAACGCCTCAAGGTCCTTCAGTTCCAGGCCGTAACCCGAGAGGAACAACTGGATGTAGAGCGTCAGCGAAGTGTGGCCGGGGGAGAGGATGAACCGGTCGCGGCCAATCCACTCAGGGTTCTTGGGGTCGTGGCGCATCAGCTTCTGGAAAAGCAGGTAAGCCGCGGGCGCCAGGCTCATGGCCGTACCCGGGTGGCCGTTCCCGACCTTCTCCACAGCGTCGGCAGCCAACACGCGAACGGTGTCAACAGCCTTCTGGTCCAGATCGGTCCAGGACAGTTCTTGCTCTTCCAAATGTGGCACGAAAACCGAGCCCCTCTCTGTGCTGACGGCGGGATAGCGGATACACGACCGCGCAGGAAGCTCAGATGGCGCCCGCTGCAATGTGTCTACCAGCCGTTCACCATTGAAACGTTGATCTTTCTTCCAGACACACGGACAGTCCGAGAATACGGTTTCCCGGAAGATCGACGCGCGCTGATCTGCTTCACAGCTTAGCCCTAAATGTGGTCCAAAGCTCAGGAAATCCCACTAACTGGACAGAAAAACAGCTTTTATGAATCACCATGGCGTCAGCCGGTA
This sequence comes from Paenarthrobacter ureafaciens, assembly GCF_004028095.1. Classification (NCBI taxonomy): domain Bacteria; kingdom Bacillati; phylum Actinomycetota; class Actinomycetes; order Micrococcales; family Micrococcaceae; genus Paenarthrobacter; species Paenarthrobacter ureafaciens. The sequence continues at coordinate 8,495 of NZ_SBHM01000011.1, forward strand.
GTGAAGAGTCAGAAACATTGGCGTATTTTGCGGACATGGGCCCGCTTCCGGCCACGGTATGATATTTGGAGGCCTCCAGCGGCTCGCGCGCCCGCGGTTCATTCCGCGAATCAGGACGCTGCCGCTGCGCAAACCCCGAGAGCATAGAACAGAGTGACTGCCGTCGTGAGCACAACTGATACGCCCGTCAACGCGACCCCGGCCCGGGGGAGCATTGGATTTTCCCGCAAGCTCAAGGCGTATCTGGCTCTCACCAAACCGCGCGTCATAGAACTCCTTTTGGTGAGCACGTTGCCCACCATGATCTTTGCCCAGCGGGGATTCCCGTCGATCGGGCTCATGCTGGCAACCCTCGTGGGTGGTGCCTTCGCTGCCGGCAGCGCAGGCGTGTTCAACTGCTACATCGACCGCGATATCGACAAACTCATGCACCGCACGGAGAAGCGGCCGTTGGTCACCGGTGAGGTCAGCCCGCGTGAAGCGATTGTCTTCGCATGGCTCCTCGGTGCGGCCTCCATCGCCATCCTGTGGTTCGGCGCCAACCCGCTCTCCGCTTGGCTGGGCCTCGGCGCGATCGTTTTCTACGTGGTCATCTACACGATGATCCTCAAGCGCCGCACCGCCCAGAACATCGTCTGGGGAGGCGCGGCAGGTTGTTTCCCTGTCCTCATCGCATGGTCCGCAGTCACCAACACCGTTGAGTGGCCGGCCATTGTACTGTTCATGGTGATTTTCCTGTGGACTCCGCCGCACTATTGGCCGCTGTCCATGCGCTACGGCGAGGACTACCGGAACGCCAAGGTCCCCATGCTCGGGGCGATTGCGGGCGCCAAGGTCGTCTCGGTGCAGGTTGTCCTTTACGCCTGGGCCATGGTGGCCTGCTCGCTGCTGATGATTCCGGTGGGTGGAGCAGGGTGGGTTTACACCATCGCGGCCGTTGCCACCGGCGCCTGGTTCCTCTACGAAAGCCACGCCCTCTACAAACGGGCACAGGGCGGGGACGTCTCCAACAAGGGCGCAATGAAGGTTTTCCACGGCTCCATCAGCTACCTGACACTGCTCTTCATCGCCTTGGCCGTCGACCCGTTCGTCGGTTCACCCCTCATCGGCGGCTAGTCGCCTAAAGCGGCCCAACCCGCCACACCCCGACGTCGACGCTCGCCCCTGAGCGTCGACGTCGGGCTTTGTTGTTGCCCGCGCCCAACGTTCCTCTTTCATATCCCAGCCCGGGTGGCCGTTTCCTCTCCCACATCCCAACCCGGGTGGCCGTTTCCTCTCCCACATCCCAACCCGGGTAGCCGTTTCCTCTCCCACATCCCAACCCGGGTAGCCGTTTCCTCTTTCACATCCCAACCCGGGTAGCCGTTTCCTCTTTCACATCCCAACCCGGGTGGCCGTTTTCTCTGGCACATCCCAAGGCACTTAGCCACATCCTCTGCGACTGAGGCCGTCCGGTCATGTCGCCCAGACGCCGGCAACGTAAAAAGCCCGACGCCGGCACTCCGGCGTGAGTTTTCGTGATGACCGCCCGAGATCAGACCCCAAGCCGTCCCGCATGCTGAGCATATGTGCCAAGAATTCCACCTCGAATTTGAAGCCCTGCCGGAAGCCCCCCCGGATGCAGTTGCCCAAGTCCCGTCTACGTCATGGGAGAGCATCCTCGGAAACCCCGACGGGACGTGACAGAGGAACCCCCGAAACCCGACGGGACATGACAGAGGAACACCCAAAGCCCGACGGTACGTGACAGAGGAACGCCCAAAACCCCGACGGGAAGTGACAGAGGAACCCCCGAAACCCGACGGGACATGAAAGAGGAACGCCCGAGTTACAGGGCGCCTCCGGCTACTTAACGGGGCTGGCCTTGGCGAGGTCTGCAGCGTTGGTCGAGGCACTCATGAGCAGTGCCGCACCCAGCATGTGGGCACCCACCAGCAGCGCGGGGATGCCGTTGTAGTACTGCGTGAAGCCAATGACGGCCTGGAGAGCTGTGACCGCGAGCATGAGGAAGGCAGCCGTACGGAAGGGGCCGCTGATTTTGTGCCGCAACACCAGGTAGACGGCGAACAGCGAGCCAGCCGTGATGACGTAGGCCGGGATGGCATGGATGTGGGAGAACAGGTCCCAGTCGAGGTTGTTCCGGGGAGCGTCGGCGTCGCCGGCGTGGGGGCCGGCACCCGTCACCACCACGCCGAGCATGACCGCGATGGTGGAGAAGACCAGGACGGCCATCATCGCGGGACGGAGGATGGACGGGAGCGGTGCAAGCGTCCTGTTCATGAACTGCCCGGTCCGGCCAAATGCCCTGTTGACCAGGAGCGTGGCAACAACAACCAGCGCCATGGAGACGAGGAAATGCAACCCGACCACCCACGGGTTGAGGCCGGAAAGGACCGTGATGCCACCGATGATTGCTTGCGCAGGGATGCTTGCGAGCAGGCCCAAGGCAAGCAGGAAGAGGTCCCGGCGTTCCTTGCGGAGGTTCCACAAGTAGACGAGCATCAACGCGGCTACCGCGGCAAGGGCGAACGTCAGGAGCCTGTTGCCGAACTCAATGAAGCCATGAATGCCCATCTCAGGGGTGTTGACCAGGGAGTCATCGGTGCAACGCGGCCAGGTAGGGCAGCCCAGCCCGGATGCGGTCAGGCGCACGGCTCCGCCGGTGACTACAAGGACTGTCTGGCCGATCAAGGAGAGGACCGCCAGGCGGCGTACGGTGCGGTTCACCTCCGTGGGCAGCTTGGACGTAAGCCGCTGTACGGTCTTTGGTAGGCGCGATGCCGTGCTCACAGGATTCTCGATTCTTCCGGGGTCAGTTCCACTTGAACCAGCGGATGGCTGCGGCTCCGGCAAGAACCGTCCACAGCAAGAGGACTACGACGGCGGGGACGGGTACCAATCCGTACTGGAAAGCGTCCCGGAGTGCTTCTCCCAACGCCCCGGAGGGCAGGAAATGCGCGATGGCCTGGGCGAGGCCCGGCAAGCGTTCGGCGGGAACCACAATGCCGCCCAGTGCGCCCAGCAGGATCCACAACAAGTTGGTGATGGCCAGCGTTGCCTCGGGACGGACGGTGCCCGCTACCAGGAGGCCCAGGGCCGTGAAAGCCGCGGCGCCCAAAACCAGGATCGCGAGCCCGGGAAGCCAACCGGACGGGTGGGGTTGCCACCCCAGGAACGCTGCGATGACGCCGACCACCACCACCTGGAGGAACAACACCACCAACACCGCGAGGATCTTGCCGGCGATGAGCCCGCCGCGACCCAGGGGAGTGGTGGAAAGGAACCGAAGTACCCCGTAGCGGCGGTCGAAGCCGGTGGCGATTCCTTGTCCGGTGAACGCCGTGGACATGGCGCAGAGGGCAAGGATGCCGGGGGTGGCGATGTCCACACGCGCACCGCCCAAACCGTCCAGCAGCGGCGTGACAACCAATCCAAGCAATGCAAGGAGCGGCAGGATGATGGCCAGGATGAGTTGCTCGCCGTTGCGGAGCATGGTGATGGTCTCGTAGCGTCCCTGCTGCAGGATGCGTCGCGTCAGGGATGCGGGACCGGCATTGGTGCCGAGGAGCGGGCTCATCGAAGATCCCTTCCGGAGATATCCAGGAATACGTCCTCGAGGCTCCGTGCCTCAAGGCGAAGCGATGCAGGCAAGATGTCCTTTTCCGCCCACCAGGCTGCCAGCGAAGCCAGGTCCGCCGGTGTTAGTGCCCCGCTGACGGTAAAACTTCCCGCACGGGTTTGCGTCACCTGCAGTCCGGCACTGAGGGCAGCTCCCAGTTCGAGCCCTGGCGGAATGTCGAAGTACAGGGTCCTGTCAGCGATATCCGCTGAATGCTCCTGGGCCAGCAACTCCGCGACAGTGCCTTCGGCGACGTTGTGGCCGCCGTCGATGATGTAGACGTAATCGGCCAACCGTTCCGCGTCATCCATCAAATGGGTCGTCAGGACAATTCCCATGCCGGCGTCGCGGAGCTCGGCAATGAGCTCGAAGACGATCTGGCGCGACTGCGGATCCAGTCCGGCGCTCGGCTCGTCGAGGAAGAGGATCTCGGGGTTGCCCACCAGGGCTGCCGCCAGGGCCAGCCGCTGCTTCTGCCCACCGGAGAGGCGGCGCACGGACGTCCGGCTGAACTGGTCGATGCCCAAACGGTCAACAAGGCGGCCCAGCTCCATGGGCTTTTGGTACATGCCGGCAATATGCCGCAGCAGCGGCAGGGGACGGGCCGACGGCGGGAGGCCGCCGTCCTGGAGCATCACGCCGACGCGGGACCTCAGTTCCGCACCTGCGGTATCAGGATCCTGGCCAAGGAGGGAGATGGTGCCCCCGGTGCGTTTTTGCAGTCCTTGTGCGCATTCCAGGGTGGTGGTCTTACCGGCCCCGTTGGCACCCAGGAGCGCGGTGATTTCGCCGCGACCGGCCACAAGGGAAAGGTCACTCACTACACGGAGCATCTTGCCGTCGAGGGAGGCCAGGGGGCCCACATCCTTGACGAGTCCGTCTATGCTGAGGACAGGGGAGTCGGTGGATCGCACCAAAGTATTCTACGCGAAGTAGTACGGTCACATGCGGTTGGGAAGGTGAGGTCAGTCTCGCCTTACTAGAGACCGGAAACAAATTACGACATGATTATGTTGTGTATTCCGTGAGCACCCCCGTTTCCATGCCATCAAAGCGGCATGCGGCACCAGCCGGAGCCCCCATGGCGGCTCCCGCGCTGCCGGACGCTGAAGATCGCACGCGCGACCGCGTGCTCAGCGCCGTGCTCGAAAACGGTCCGGTCAGCGCCGCCGAACTGGGCGATCTACTCGGTTTCACGCCGGCGGCTGTCAGGAGGCACCTCGACCACCTTGAGCGCAACGGCGTCATAGAGGTGAAGCGGGTAGCGAAGGCAGGCTCCGGCGCCGGTCGCCCGGCACGCCGCTATGTCCTCAGTTCCCAGGGCCAGTCAAAGCTCGGGGACGATTACCTGAACATCGCAAGCTCGGCCCTGCGGAAGCTTGAGGCCATTGCCGGAGCAGACGCCGTCCGTGAGTATGCGGAAGAACGTTTCGCTGAGCTGGAGAGCCGCTACGCACCCGAGGTGGAAGCTGCCGGGGACGACATCACCTCGCGCGCCATGGCACTGTCCCAGGCACTCAGCCGCGACGGCTACGTAGCGTCGGCACACTCGATTGAAGCCAAAGCTCCGTTGCCCGCCGAATTCTCCAGCGTCCAGTTGTGCCAGGGCCATTGCCCAATCCAGCAACTGGCTGCCGAATTCCCGGTGTTCTGCGATACGGAGACCAAAGTGTTTTCCCGTTTGGTGGGCGTCGACGTGCGCCGGCTGTCCACTTTGGCGCAAGGCGGTCACGTCTGCACCACCCATATACCTACCGGGCGCCCCTCGGCCACAGTGCTCCCCGGCACTGCAGTGCCGGCGGGAAGCCCGTCCCAGGAATCAAACAACCAGCAAGAAAGGCCGTGATGACGGGTCAATTAGCTGAAGGAACAGCAGAGAAGGCAGTAGCTGACGGCACTGTGATCTCGGAGATTCTGGAAAAGAATCCCGAGTTGCACGGTATCGGCAACTACGAATACGGCTGGGCCGACAAGAACGACGTCGGCGCAAATGCCCGCCGTGGCCTGAGCGAGGAGGTTGTCCGTGACATCTCCGAGAAGAAGAGCGAGCCCGAATGGATGCTCGACCTGCGCCTGAAGGGCCTGAAGTACTTCGATCGCAAGCCCATGCCTACTTGGGGTGCAGACCTCTCCGGCATCGACTTCGACAACATCAAGTACTTCGTCCGGTCTACGGAGAAGCAGGCTGCAACGTGGGAAGACCTCCCGGAGGACATCCGGAACACCTACGAGAAGCTCGGCATCCCCGAAGCTGAGCGCAGCCGCCTCGTTTCCGGTGTGGCCGCCCAGTACGAGTCCGAGGTTGTCTACCACCAGATCCGTGAGGACCTGGAAGCCCAGGGCGTCATCTTCCTGGACACGGATACCGCACTGAAGGAGCACCCGGAAATCTTCCAGGAGTACTTCGGCACGGTCATTCCGGTGGGTGACAACAAGTTCGCTTCGTTGAACACCGCGGTCTGGTCCGGCGGTTCCTTCGTTTACGTGCCCAAGGGTGTCCACGTAGAGATCCCGCTGCAGGCCTACTTCCGCATCAACACGGAGAACATGGGCCAGTTCGAACGTACGCTGATCATCGCGGACGAAGACTCCTACGTGCACTACATCGAGGGTTGCACGGCTCCGATCTACACCTCGGATTCACTGCACTCGGCCGTTGTGGAGATCATCGTGAAGAAGGGCGCCCGCGTCCGCTACACGACCATCCAGAACTGGTCCAACAACGTGTACAACCTCGTCACCAAGCGCGCCATCTGCGAAGAAGGCGCCACCATGGAGTGGGTCGATGGCAACATCGGTTCCAAGGTGACCATGAAGTACCCGGCGGTTTACCTGGTTGGCGAGCACGCCAAGGGCGAAACCCTGTCCATCGCCTTCGCCGGTGAGGGGCAGCACCAGGACACCGGCTCCAAGATGGTCCACATCGCGCCGAACACCAAGAGCTCCATCATCTCCAAGTCGGTGGCCCGCGGTGGCGGCCGTGCTGCCTACCGCGGCCTGGTCCAGGTCCGCGAGGGCGCAAAGCACTCAGCCAACACGGTCCGCTGTGATGCCCTCCTGGTGGACACGATCTCCCGTTCGGACACCTACCCGTACATCGACATCCGCGAGGACGACGTCGTACTGGGCCACGAAGCCACCGTTTCACGCGTCAGCGAAGAGCAGCTGTTCTATCTGATGTCCCGCGGCATGCCGGAGGACGAGGCCATGGCCATGATCGTGCGCGGCTTCATTGAGCCGATCGCCCGCGAGCTGCCCATGGAATACGCCCTTGAGCTGAACCGCTTGATTGAACTTCAGATGGAAGGATCCGTCGGTTAACAATGACTGATATCACTACCGAAAAGGCCCGTATCGGCGCGCCTTCAGCCCAGCCCTTTATCGACGGCTTCACGGAGGAGGGCGAGAATCTTTCGCCCATCAACGCGTCAGGTTCGACGGCGGAACAGCCTTCCGCAGGTCCGCTCGCGGGCGCTTCGGCCAAGAGCCATTCGCATGGCGGCGGCGTCGGCGTTCCGGACAGCTCCCGGGCCGGTCGTTTGACCTCTTATGAACTGAACGATTTCAAGGCATTGACCGGCTTGGAAGAAGACTGGCGCTTCACGCCGCTTCGCCGCCTGCGCGGCCTCCACACTGAGGCCTTGACCGGCGCAGCTCCCACCACCACTGTGTCCGCCCCTGCCGGTGTCACGGTGGAGACCGTGGGCCGCGATGACCAGCGCATCGGCCTGGCCGGCATTCCGGAAGACCGGGTTTCCGCCAACGCCTGGGCAAACTTCAAGGAAGCCACGGTCATCACGGTTCCTTCGGAGACGTCGCTTGAGTCGGAGATCACGGTGACCCTCGCGGGCGCCGGCACCGAGGCAGCTGCCCAGCACGTGGTTGTCGTTGCGCAGAAGTTCTCCAAGGCCGTGCTTGTCCTGGGCCATGAAGGCTCCGCAGTCGTGTCCGAGAACGTGGAGATCATCGTCGAAGACGGCGCCGACCTCACGGTCGTTTCCCTGCAGGAATGGAACGACGACTCCGTTCACGCGTCGTCGCAGCAAGCGAAAATCGGCCGCGATGCCAAGTTCAAGCACATCGTGGTCAGCCTTGGCGGCGACCTAGTCCGGGTTACGCCGACGGCACGCTTTGCCGCCCCCGGTGGCGAGGCCGAACTCTTCGGCCTTTACTTTGCCGATGCAGGACAGCACCTGGAGCACCGCACCTTTGTTGACCACGCGCAGCCCAACTGTGTGTCGAACGTCCTGTACAAGGGCGCTCTCCAGGGCAAAGGTGCGCACACCGTGTGGGTTGGCGACGTTCTGATCCAGAAGAACGCCGAGGGCACTGACAGCTACGAGAAGAACCAGAACCTGGTCCTGACCGATGGCTGCCGCGCTGACTCCGTGCCGAACCTCGAGATCGAAACCGGCCTCATCGAGGGTGCGGGCCATGCCAGCGCCACCGGCCGTTTTGATGATGAGCACCTGTTCTACCTCATGGCGCGCGGTATTCCGGAAGATGTTGCCCGCAGGCTCGTGGTCCGCGGCTTCCTCAACGAAATCATCCAGAAGATCAAGGTCCCGGCCATCGAGGAACGCCTGACCGCTGCGGTTGAGCGCGAACTCGCTGCGACAGACAACTAACTCACTGCGTCAGACAACTAGCGTCTCCCGACACGACAGGCAACAGAACAAACATGAGTGATCACATCAAGGGCGAACTGGTTTGCAACGCCAACGACATCAAGGTCAAGCAGGCGTTGCGTGTCCTGATCGACGACTACCCGGTAGCCATCGTCAAGGACTCGATGGGCGAAATCCACGCCGTCGGCGACACCTGCTCGCACGCTGACATCTCATTGTCCGAGGGCGAGGTCGAGGGCTGCGCCATCGAATGTTGGGGCCACGGTTCCCAGTTCGACCTGCGCAGCGGCCAACCCCTTCAGTTGCCTGCCTACGACCCCGTCCCCGTTTTCGCCGTCACCATCGATGGCGACGACGTCTACGTGGACGTGACCAACGTTGTGAACGGCGCCCCGGTCAACAACTACTGAGCGCGCCGAGTACCTCCAGACTTACGAACGGAAAGAAAGAAGAGCATGTCTACTCTTGAGATCAAGGACCTGCACGTCAGCATCGAGACGGAGCAGGGCACCAAGGAGATCCTGAAGGGCGTCAGCCTGACCATCAGGACCGGCGAAACCCACGCCATCATGGGGCCGAACGGCTCGGGCAAGTCCACCCTTGCCTCCACCATCGCAGGCCACCCGCGTTACACGGTCACCAGCGGCAGCATCACCCTCGACGGCGAAGACGTCCTGGAAATGAGCGTCGACGAGCGTGCCCGTGCGGGCGTCTTCCTGGCGATGCAGTACCCGGTTGAGGTTCCGGGCGTCACCATGACGAACTTCCTGCGCACCGCCAAGACCGCCATCGATGGCGAGGCCCCTGCCCTCCGCACCTGGACCAAGGATGTCAAGGCTGCCATGCAGGAACTCCGCATCGACGCCGACTTCGCCCAGCGCAACGTCAACGAAGGCTTCTCCGGTGGCGAGAAGAAGCGCGTCGAGATCCTTCAGCTCGAGCTCTTCAAGCCGAAGTTCGCTGTCCTGGATGAGACTGACTCCGGCCTTGACGTCGACGCACTCAAGGTTGTCTCCGAAGGTGTGAACCGCGCCCATGCACAGGGCAACATGGGCACCCTGCTCATCACCCACTACACCCGCATCCTGCGCTACATCAAGCCGGACTTCGTCCACGTATTCGTTGACGGCCGGGTTGTCGAAGAAGGCGGCCCGGAGCTCGCCGACCGACTCGAAGAAGAGGGTTACGATCGCTACGCCGCAGGTTCGGGCGTCGCTGTTGCTCCTGCCGCTCAGGCCTAGTTAGGATCACCTTATGACCGAAATCAACGCTGCGCGCACCAGCCTCGAGGACGTCGAGGAAGCGCTCAAGGACGTCATCGACCCCGAACTCGGTGTCAACGTCGTTGACCTGGGCCTGCTCTACGGGCTCAAGTACTCCGATGAAGACGGCGCGCTCCTGATCGACATGACACTGACGACGGCGGCCTGCCCGCTGACCGACGTGTTGGAAGAGCAGGTGGGCAAGTCCTTGGACGGCATCGTCGATGACTGGCGCCTGAACTGGGTATGGATGCCGCCATGGGGTCCCGAGCGGATCACCGACGACGGCAAAGACCAGATGCGGGCCCTCGGCTTCAACATCTGATCAAACTTTCCGCTGAATGCGGACACAAAGAATGGCTCCGGGCATTGTGCCCGGAGCCATTTTGCGTGGTGGCAACCGCTATGGCACTGCAACGCCGAACGTGTCGCACTTGTTGATGTCGCCGGTGGAGTAGCCCTGGTAGAACCACTTCTGCCGCTGTTCGCTGGAACCATGGGTCCAGGATTCGGGTGAGACCCTGCCCGTGGCCGCTTGCTGGATGCGGTCATCGCCGACGGCGGATGCAGCCGACAGGGCATCCTGCAGGTCTTCCTGCGTGATGGGATCCAGGAAGGGCTGGCCCGTGGCTGGGTCCGCCTGCGAGGAGGCGTGGCGGACCCAGAGCCCTGCGTAGCAGTCGGCTTGGAGTTCCACGCGAACGGCTCCGGACTGCGGTCCCTGCGGATCCTGCTGGGCGCGGTCCAGGTTGCCGAGGATGTTCTGCACGTGGTGTCCAAACTCATGAGCCACCACATACTCCTGGGCCAGTGGCCCGCCGGAGGAACCGAATCGGGTGACCAGTTCGTCAAAGAAGCCCGGATCGAAGTAGGCCTTAACGTCCGCCGGGCAGTAGAAGGGGCCAACGGCAGTCGTGGCCGCTCCACAGCCGGTGTTGGTGGCCTGGTCGAAGATTACGGTTCCCGGCTGCGAGTACCGGACGTTGTAGTCGGCGAGGTATGTAGGCCAGAAAGCGTTGAGGCTGTTCACGGTTCCCGTGATGCGGCAATCCAGGCGCTTGTCGGCGTCGGCGCCTGTCCGGCATTCGTTGACACCGCCGCCGCTGCCGCTTTCTATGGCCGGCGGCTGGCTGCCGCCACCCAGGTCCCCAAGGATGTTGGGATTGAAGCCAAGGAGCGCCAGTAGCAGTACTACGATCCCGCCACCGATTCCGCCTCCGATCTTGGTCCCACGGCCCAGCCCGCTGCCGCGTCTGTCTTCTACCTGCGATGGATCAAGCTGTGCGCCGTCATTGAAACTCATACAGTCAGAATAGACGTCACTATTGGTGTCCGATGGCGCACACTGCCGTAAAATTGCGGGGATGCCTTTCCTGAACAACCTTCAACTGTGGGCCGATGACCGCCCCCACCACACTGCCGTGGTGGTCGGGCGCAGCAGGCTCTCCTGGTCGGAGTTGCGCGACGCAGCAACCGGGTTGCTCGCCACCACGTCCGACACCACGGTCCTCGCCGAGCGAAATTCCACGGAGTTCGTGGCCCGTTACGCTGCGGCTTTGGCGGGGGAGCGCCGGTGCGCGGTCCTGGATCCGTCGTGGCCGCCGGCGATGATCGACGAAGTCGCCTCGCGCATCACGGGATCGGGCCGGGATTCCGGCGGAGTGCTGTGTGACGGCGATCCTTCATCGACGTTCCTTGTCGGACTCACGTCCGGAACCACCTCGGTGCCAAAGGCGTTCACCCGTTCGAGGCATTCGTGGCGCGTTTCCTTCGACGCCTCCATCGAATTCTTCGGTCTCACGCAAGACGACCGCACCCTCGCCGCAGGTCCACTTTCTTCCAGCCTCAACCTTTATGCCTTGTCAGAGTGTCTCTACGCCGGCTCGGCCTTCTACACCCTTGAATCCTTTGACGTCGGCGATGCCCACGCCGCGATCAGCCACGACGGCATCACGCGGTTGATCGTGACGCCGACCATGCTGCGTTTGCTGAGCGAACGCGGCCTGGCCGGCGACGTGGATGCCTCCGGCGTCCGCAGCATCATCTGCGCAGGTTCCAAGCTGGATGCACGCACCCTTGAAGCGGCCCGCAGGTGGGCACCAAACGCAGCGCTCTACGAGTACTACGGAGCGTCCGAGCTCAGCTTTGTTTCCGGAACCCGCTTGGCAGCGGGTCAACCTCTGGACGTTGGAGGAACGGGCATCGGGCGCCCGTTCCCGGGGGTGGAACTGAGCATCCTGGATGATGACGGAGTGCCCGTGCCGGACGGCGCACACGGCAACATCAGCGTCCGCAGCGGAATGGTCAGCAACGGGTACCTCTGGGGTGACGACGGTCAGGCCCTCCGGTGCTTGGACGGGTGGTACACCGTTGGGGACCAGGGCTACCTTGAAGGCGGCGTGCTCCACATTCTTGGGCGGCGTTCGGACATGATCATCACGGCCGGGAAGAACGTTTATCCGCACGAGGTCGAACTTGCCTTGGCGTCGGTTCCGGGGATTGAGGTGGCCGTTGCGGCAGGAGCACCGGATGACGTCCGCGGCCAAAAGGTGATTGCCGCCGTCGTACCCGCCTATGGCGCCGTCACTGCGACGCAATTGCGTACCGGACTTGACGGTCTGCTGGCCAGGGACAAATGGCCGCTGCAGTACTACGTCCTTTCCGAACTGCCCATCACTGATCGGGGAAAGATCAGTCGTTCGCTCCTGTTGGACTGGATAAAAAACCATGATGCCCGCATCCAGCCCCTTCACTGACCAGTCCGGGGCGTCGGGGCAGAACGACCGCTTAGCGGACATCGACCCCTCCCGCCAGCCGGTGATCATCGCCGCGCTCCGTACACCGGTATGCAGGGCGAACGGCGCCTTGAAGAGACTCCGTGCCGCCGATCTGCTGGCGCCCGTGTTGTCAGCCTTGATGGAACAAACGGGTGCTGAGCCTGCGGACGTGGACGACGTCATGATGGGCAACGCGGTGGGCGGTGGCGGCAATGTGGCCCGGTTTGCCGCCCTCCAGGCAGGCCTGCCTGTCTCCGTCCCCGGCATCACGGTGGACCGGCAGTGTGGTTCCGGTTTGGACGCCATTGCCCTGGCTTCGCGGCTTGTGGCCGCCGGCGGCGATCCACTGTACCTGGCGGGCGGCGTGGAGAGCGTCAGTACCGCTCCGGCCCGAGCCCACAGGAATGACGACGGCGGACTGGACTTCTACTCGCGGGCCGCCTTCGTGCCGCCTACCTTCGGTGACCCGGACATGGGCGTGGCGGCCGAGAACGTCGCCCGGCACTTCGCGATCAGCCGCGACCGGCAGGACGACTTTGCCCTCCGAAGCCACCAGCGGGCAGTCGCTTCGGCAGCTGCAGGCACCTTCCTTGCCGAAACAGTGCCCTTGGACGTCGACGGCCGGCCAGTAACCGCGGACGACGGCCCCAAGCCCAACCTTCGTCCTGCGCTGATGGCGCGCTTCCCGGCAGCTTTTGTACCGGAAGGTTCCGTCACGGCCGCGAACTCCTGCTTCGACGCTGACGCAGCGGCCGCCGTCGTCGTCACCTCCCTGCGACGGGCCCGCCTCATGGGTGTGAAGGACGGGCTGCTTGTCCTGGACAGCGGCACTTCAGGGGTCGACCCACAGTTGCTCGGCATCGGGGCAGCTTTCGCGGCGGAGCAGTTGTTGGCACGCCACGGCATGAATCCGGAGCAGCTGGACCTGGTCGAATTCAATGAGGCTTTCGCCTCGCAGACGCTGGCTTGCCTCGACCATCTGGGCATTGACGCTGCACGTGCCAACCTCGATGGGGGAGCACTGGCCTTGGGGCATGCCTACGGCGCCTCGGGCGCGGTCCTGGTAACCCGGCTGCTGGCGCAGGCGCGGCGGGACTACGAACTTCGGCAGCGGGAAGTCACGGGTATTGCGATGATCAGCATCGCCGGGGGCATGGGTACCGCGGCCTTGGTGAAGTACCGTCGGTTCTAGCCCCGGCCCGGAGGCGGTTCCGGGTAATCGTCGGCTTCGCCGAGGCCCCGTGCGGCCAAGGCGTCGCCCGTCTGCCGCGCATAGGCAACAGTGCTAATGAACACCGGCAGGATGAGGGCCTTCGGGTTTCGTTCCAATCCGCGTGCACGCGCCGCATCCCGCACATCGCTGAAGGCACCGGCTATGAACGGGATACTCCGGAGCATGATGGCGATGGTGAGGGCAAAACGTTCCGGATCCGCGCCCCAGCGCTGGAAGGGCCGGGCCAACCGGACCACTCCGTCCAACAGGTCCTGGACCGGGGTAGTGGCCGTCAGGATGGACGCCGCCACCACGCACACCAGAACGTTCAGCACGATGCGTGCAGCCGTAGGGCCGCCCAATTGCCACCACTGGAATGCCCCGATGACAAGGAGGATCGGCGCTACCAGCCATACAGCCCGCAGGAGCCTCCGGAAGCCGGCCCCCGTGAGCAGGAAGATCCCGCACAAAAGTGCCAGGACCAGCAGGGATACCAGCCAGTCGACGATCAGGAAAGAAGCAGCGCCGCATGCAGCCACCACAAGGAACTTGGCCCAGAGGGGAGTGCGGTGGACAAGCGAATCTCCACGGACATAGTTCGCCAGCAGGAAGCCGTGCCCCCTCATCGGCCCGGACCCTCCAGGCTCGCCGCGCACAGCGCACCGGTAATGTGCCACCGCAGCGGACGGACCGCCGTCGAACACAATCCTCCCGGCTTCGACCACCAACACGCGGTCCATGTCGGCGGCGAGGTCCAGATCGTGCGTGGACATGATGACTTGTTGCTCCAGGCCGGACATGGTGCGGCGCAGCAATTCGCGGTTCCTGAGGTCCAGCAGGGTGGAAGGCTCGTCGAGGACCAGAACCGCGGGGTCGACCGCCAGCACGGCTGCCAGCGCGAGCAGTTGCCGTTCCCCGCCCGAAAGTTCGTAGATACTCTGGTCCGCCAGGTGCAGGATTCCAAACCGTTCCAGAACGGACTCTGCGCGGGAAGCCCGCTCCTGCCTGTTTTTGATGCTGCGCCTCAGCGACAACTCGACGTCCTCGCGGCCTGTTGGCATCACCAGTTGGGAGAGGGGATCGGTAAAGACGAAACCGACGTTTGCCCTGACCTTGCGGACGTCGTGGACGGTGTTGTGGCCGTGGACCACAACTGATCCTTGGCTCGGCTCCACGAGCCCATTGACCAGGCGCAGCAGCGTGGACTTCCCGGAGCCGTTGGCCCCGATGACGCCGATCCGTCGTTCGCGCAGATCGAGGCTTACATCCTGCAGCAGCGTCTTGGGCGCGTCGCTGCCATCTACTGCGACGGCGACTGAGACGTTGCTGAAGTTGATGGAGTTCATGAAGAAGTGGAGCCTGCCCTTTTAACCCGGCGCACCAGGACGTCAGGAAATGCCTTATGGAGTGCCACCGCGATAACCACCGCGAGGACATTCTTCAGGATATCTCCCGGATAGAACGGGAGGTCCGCGAGGAAAGCCTTGGGAAGGTCAAGCTTGCCGTTAACCATCATGCCCACGATCCCCAGTGCGTGGATGATCAGGACGCTGCTGGCCATGGTGGCTGCAAAGAGAAGCGCCGCGCGGAACCGTACCGTCTTGCGGATGATCAACGACGTCAAGTACCCGGTGGCTGCCGCGGCCAAGGGAAAAGCGATGATATAGCCGGCAGACGGTGTTGCGAGGATGCCAAGTCCGCTGCGTCCGCCGCTGAAGATGGGCAGGCCCGCCAGTCCGAGCAGGACATAAAGCCCGACGGCGGCGAACCCCCTCCCTGCGCCCAGCACCAGTCCGCTGAGCATCACCGTCAACGTGACAAGCGTGATCGGCACCCCGAGGGCGCCGACCGGGATGCCGGGAACGATGGCGGAGGTGGCCACGAGGGCCGCGAAAACGGCCACGAGTCCGAGGTCGGTGGCGTTCCAACGGCGACGGGCCGCTGCGCCGGGGCCCTTGGTGGAATGGGTCTGGGTCATTGGGGATCCTCTGCGGAAAAGTTGGTGCGTTTTAAGCGGGCACTGCCCACTCTTTCGAGGGTACGGAGCGCGGCGGCAGGCCATTTTGGAGCCTCTCCACAAAGACCGGCCGCAGTTCTTTGGAGAGTGGGGCAGTGTTCCGGGAAATTTCCGTCGTGTTTGTTGGCCTCCAGCCTGCCGGTAGACTTGATAAGGCTGTTCTCACAGCAGTTCCCGCCGCTTCCACCGGATTGTCCGGTGCCGCAGGCGTTCCCCGTTGAAAGGCATCACCCGAATTGATTAACGTCCAGGACCTAGAACTTCGTGCCGGCGCACGCCTGCTGATGGACCAGGTCAACTTCAGGGTGGACAAAGGGGACAAAATCGGACTTGTCGGCCGCAACGGTGCCGGCAAGACTACTCTCACCCGTGTACTCGCCGGGGAAGGCCTGCCTGCCGGCGGCAAAGTCACCCGGAGCGGGCAAATCGGCTACCTCCCACAGGACCCGCGCACCCCGGACATGGAACAGCTGGCGCGGGGACCGCATCCTGTCGGCCCGTGGCCTGGACGCCGTCGTCGGCAAGCTTAAGAAGGCCCAGGCCGAGATGTCCAGCGAGGACGCCGCCGTCCAGCGCAAGGCCATGAACCGTTACGACCGGCTTGAAGCTGAGTTCCTGGCGGGGGGCGGATACGCAGCCGAGGCTGAAGCTGCTGCCATCTCCTCAAACCTTGCACTGCCTGAGCGCATCCTGAACCAGCCGCTGAAGACCCTCTCCGGTGGCCAGCGGCGCCGCGTGGAACTCGCCCGCATCCTCTACTCGTCCGCCGAGACTCTGCTGCTGGACGAACCGACCAACCACCTCGACGCCGACTCGATCAGCTGGCTGCGTGACTTCCTTAAGAACCACCAAGGCGGCTTGATCGTCATCAGCCACGACGTTGAGCTGCTCGAAGCGACCGTAAACAAGGTCTACCACCTCGACGCCAACCGTGCCCAGATCGACTACTACAACATGGGCTGGAAGCGGTATCTCCAGCAGCGCGAAACTGACGAGCGCGCCCGCCGGCGCGAGCGTGCCAACGCCGAAAAGAAGGCCCAGGTCCTTTTGGACCAAGCCAACAAAATGCGCGCGA